>JAISPL010000030.1 GCA_031274925.1 Syntrophobacterales bacterium
CATCATCTTGGAAGATTTACACGGCGAACCAAGATTATATCCAAAAAAGTTGCGATGGTGGATTTGACGTTCAAATTATGGCAAATGCTGACGTTGGAGTCTTGGTTTGAGAAATACCAGGCAATGGCATTATCTATCTATAAGTGAAAACTCTCAAGTAAAAGCCTTACGGGCATCATAACAAACTGCGGAAGCGCTTCCTGACCTCTTTCATCCTCCCGCAGGAATAGGCTCCTTCAGGACACGGGCCTTTTACGCAGCTCGGGCCGGAAAATGCAAAGAGGGTGGGTGCTACGTTCCTGGCCAGCTTCAACATTTCCGTGGCCATGCGCCTTATTTCCCATTGGGCCCGGTTGCAGCACCTCTGCGCGAAGAAATGAAGAAGCTCGCGCGCATTCATGGTGACAATGATCTTGGTCTCAGCGGCATTAGGCAGGACGAACCGTGCGTCCTCACGGACGGACTCACCTTTAAGCCCCTTCTCTTCAAGTCTGGCGACCAGATAATTATAGAATTTTTGAGTCTCTTTCATAAAAGTTTTGAAACGGGTTCTCATCTCCTCGTCGTCATCAATGACTGGCGGTATCACATACTGGAATCCTGCGGTCTTGCTCACATATCTCTGGGACTGTTGACTGTATGACGCAAGCCTGTGTCTCACCAGTTGGTGAGAACAGGTCCTTGAGATACCCTCTATGGCAAAGGTGAATGAAACATGCTCGACTGGGCTCATGTGGCCCATTCCCATGAGTTTGTTGAGGAAGGCCTTTGCCTGACCGGCCGGTATCTCGCCCTTCAGCGTATCAATACCTCCGGAGCGGTAGCACAGGCGCGCTGCGGCCGCCACCGTCCCTTCCGGTTCAGGTGTGTGGCTAATTAACAGGACTTTCAGCTTCGTCTCCATCATTTGGCCCCTCACGCTCCGATCTCTTCAAGCAGAAGGCGGCACGCAGAGGGAATGTTATCCGACATGGTAATGGCGGTAACCACGGCTACACCGTGGGCTCCCGCATCAATAACGTATCGGCAGTTGTCACGCGTAATCCCTCCGATCCCTATGACCGGAAGTCGGGTACAGTTTCTGATACGCATTATACCTTCAAGGCCCGGGTAGTATCCCACATCTTCCTTTGTTGTGGTGGGGAATACCCCGCTCACCGCCACGTAATCAATGCCGTCTTCTTCTCCTCGGATCGCTTCTTCGACGGTTTTTACGGACAGCCCGATGATGGCATCTTTTCCCAGCATTTTTCGGGCTTCCAGGGGGTTAATATCGTTCTGGCCGATATGGACCCCATCGGCGCCTACGGAAGATGCCACTTCCGGCAAATCGTTGATAATCAGAAATGCGTCATATGCCCGCGTCAGTTTCAATGCTTGTGAGGCCAGACCGATGAATTCCTGTGCGGGCAGCCCTTTTTCCCTTAACTGGATAATTCTGACGCCTCCCTGCAGGGCAAGGTCTACCTGTTCAAGCACGTTGTAGCCTTTGTTGAGGCGAGGATCTGTGACGAAATAGAGCCGGTAATCCTTAAGGGTGGGCTTTCCTGTTTTTCGGTGGGCCGCCTTCATTGCCATGTCGACACTCATTCGCACACAGGTCTTATTCGGAGTTTTTCGATCATTACATCTTCCGAAAGGTTATAGAGGGCGTCGTACAAAGCCACCTGAAAACTTCCGGGCCCGTTCGACATACGGGCCGCTTCCTCTCCTGCGAGTCCGTAATATCCAAGAGCCGCGGCCGCAGCGACCAGTGGGTCAGGCTCAACTGCCGCGAAACATGAGATCACTGCTGTGGCTGCGCAGCCTGTGCCGGTGACTCGGCCGAACATGGGATGTCCGTTCAACACTTCCAGTGCCATGTCGCCATTACTGACGAAATCTATTTCTCCGGTAACGGCGACCACCTTTCTCAGCTTGGCTGCCAGCCTGTGAGCCCCGGCCCGTACGCTGTCTACCATCTCAAGGGAATCGACGCCGCGGATCTTTATGTCTTCCGTGCCCGCAAAGAGGGACATGATCTCCGAAGCGTTTCCCCTCACAATGGAGACAGGTACTTCTTCCAGAATCTTTAACGCTGCCCTGGTACGGAGAGGTGTGGCGCCGGAACCGACAGGGTCCAGAATGATTGGCGTCCCCGCCGCACCGGCTGCTTTTCCGGCCATAATCATGGAATCAATCCAATGGCGGGTCAGCGTCCCGATATTTAGGTTGAGGGTGCTGCTGAAACCGGACACGGCCTCCATCTCTTCATGGGCGTGGGCCATGATAGGGGAAGCGCCCACTGCAAGGGTCACATTGGCGGTACTGTTCATCACCACGAAATTGGTTATATGGTGAACCAATGGTTGCCGTTTTCTGATCTCGCGCAGAATTTCAACCGTTTTTCTCGATAATTGATTTGCATCCATATTCATATATGCGCCCTGCCTGAAGGTTTTTGCCGTTAGGGGTATTATCCATCATGTTCCGCTCGGAAGTCCTTTAACTCACTTTCCGTAAGGAACCGTTGCCTTCCTGCTAATTCGTACAGACGCAGCCCTCGGTCCAATAGGGGGACATGCTCCTCAGCCTTTCAATAATTGAGGGAAGCTTTTCTATTACTAGGTCGATATCCTCGTCGGTGTTGTAACTGCTGAGACTGAACCTAACCGACCCATGCGCCATCGTGTATGGTACACCCATGGCGCGCAGCACATGGGAGGGCTGCAGCGATCCAGAAGTACACGCGGACCCAGATGATGCGCAGATGCCGAACTGATCCATCAAGAGAAGGATGCTTTCTCCCTCGACAAACTCGAAACTGATATTCGTCGTGTTGGGGAGCCGCTCCGCCTTCCCTCCGTTAACCTTAACATTGGGGATGCTGGTGATGAGTTTGCTTTCAAGTTTGTCGCGGAGCTGTCTTACCCTCGTGCTCTCTTCTTCAATCTTCAGGGCCGCAAGCTCGCATGCTTTTCCGAGGCCGATTATATTCGGCGTATTTTCGGTGCCGCCTCTCCGTCCCTTTTCCTGGTGGCCGCCTATCATGAATGGTGAGTATCTTGTCCCCCGGCGGACATAAAGGACGCCGATTCCTTTCGGGGCATGAAGTTTATGGCCGGAAAAGGAGAGCATGGAGATGGCGTTCTCTTTCATGTTGATGGGTATTTTGCCCACGGCCTGGACGGCGTCGGTATGGAAAACGATGCCTTTTTCCCGTGCGAGGCGGGCTGCCAGTTCGAGGGGGAAGATGACCCCGGTCTCATTATTGGCCCACATGAGACTTACTGCCGCCGTGTCCGGAGTGAGGCTTTTTTCGTACTCATCCATATCAAGGTTTCCTTCTGTGTCAACGGCAAGTTCAGTTACCCGATACCCCTTATCCCTCAAATGCTCGCAGAGGACTTTTACGGCCGGGTGTTCCACTCTGCTTGTCACCACATGGCGCTTCTCGGGATTGACTGCCAGCGCAGATAGAATAGCGGTGTTGTCGCTTTCTGTTCCACAGCTGGTAAAGACAATCTCATCAATCTCCGCCCCAATCAGGGCTGCCACTTTCATCCGCGCCTCACTCAGTTTTCTTGCCGCCTGCCCCCCAAAGCTGTGCATACTTGACGGATTTCCATAGATTTTGCTGAAATAGGGCATCATCTCATCAAGGACCTCTGGGGCGACCATGGTAGTGGCGTTGTTGTCAAGATATACTGCTTTCATGGGGACACCTCCTCGACAACGAGTTCAGGTGAGACGAGTTCGCGCAATTTGATTTCCACAAATCCTTTTAACGTGAGTTGGGATGCCTGACATACCGCGCATGCTCCTCTGGTAGCCACGAGTACCCTGTTTCCCACGATATCGACAAGTTCAATGTCGCCTCCGTCATGCTTCAGAGACGGACGTATCTCTTTATCAATAGTCTCCTCAATGAGCCTGATTTTTTGGATATTCGTTAGCCTGGACTTTTCTGTTGCCGGTATCTCCGGTTTGGTCTGGGTATAGATGCTGTCGATTATAGCCTGTATCTTTCCGTGGCAGTTTTGGCACCCGCCTCCCGCTTTTGTGTAATTTGTTATCTCCTCCACCGTGGTGAGGTGGTTTTCACTGATCGCCTGTTTGATCTCTTTATCGGTCACCCCGAAGCACTCGCATATGATCTCCCCTTCTTTCTTGGGAGAGGCGCTTCCCCGATAATTGTCGATTGCTTTTTCGAGAGCTTCCTGTCCGAGTACCGAGCAGTGCATCTTTTCGGGCGGCAGCCCCCCAAGATATTCGGCGATATCCTGGTTCGTGATCTTTCCGGCCTCTTCGATCGTCATGCCTTTGACCATCTCAGTAAGAGCCGAGGCGGATGCAATGGCGCTGGCGCAGCCGAAAGTCTTGAATTTGGCGTCTATTATCCGCTTATTTTCATCTAACTTGAAAGTAAGTTTCAAGGCATCACCGCAGGCGATGGATCCCACATCAGCAATGCCGTCCGGATTTTCTATTTCACCCACATTGCGTGGATTTAAGAAATATTCCCTTACTTTGTCGGTATATTCCCACATGACGCACACTCCTTTAGAAAATAACGTTTCGTAATATACGAGAGCCGCTCCTCGGCATAGCGGCTGAGTACGGACTTCAAGCCTGAAATCCTTGCGGAGCCGTATATCGATATCTTTACCACAGGTTTATCTCTCCCGCAATCTCTTTACGGCAGTCACTATAGCCCCTGTTTTCTCGGAGTCAATGCGGGAATCGCACCCACGCCTCCCGTAAGTATAGTATATATATGGTATAGGCTTAATGTGTCAAGAATTAGAGAAGGTGCGGACTAACCGATCATCCTGTGCACCGTCGGCCTGATCAAAAGAAGAATCCAAATGCATGATTTCTTTGATCATGTGCCGTTGGAAATGAGACAGGCAATGATATTATGGAAAAGTATGGAGACGAAATAGAACGCTGTCCTTTCTCCGGCAACGACCGTTGGAATGAAAGATTTGATAGTTATCCACATTGTATTGAAATTTCTTCCTTGTTCACCCTTCCACATTAAATATGGTTTGGGTCACGTGTAAATCTTCCAGGCTCAAGCATCCATAATATTTCTGATGAAACCATAAGGAGATTTTCCTTTGTATTGTTTTTCAGTTATAATCATTATTTTGATTCTATCACTATAATTATTTAGTGTTAACAGCACATAGAAAGCCACAGTCTTTGACTTGTATCGCTGTCGGCCTTAAGCGCTGGCCGTTCTTTACTGATTCTTCGCTTCCCCATTTCCTGCATTTCATAATGGCACCACCATTGGCGGCATTATATAATATTGTCATTTTGTCGGTAACAGTCTCTATTTATTTTTAAATTCTCTACTTCCTGAAATAATTCCAGATATTTTTGCATCCAATATTCTGATGATTTGTGACGTTTTTTCTTGACAATATCCATATATTACCGTATATTATATTTTATTTAAATTTTTAAATAAAGGATTTAGATGAGAGCACAGCACAGCACAGCACAGCACAGCACAGCACAGCACAGCACAGCACAGCACAGCACAGCACAGCCATAATTTTCCTCTCTGTATAAAAGAACAACATAATATTCTGCTCACGCAGCAACAGGGGCAGTATATCCCTCTGAACCTGTCTCCAAGCATGCCTCTCGGCGTTAGCGAGGCGACCTATTATCGCTGGCGTAAGGAATAGAATGTGGGAAAAGCCTGGGGCTGGATATACTCAAGGTCAAAACCATGTTCATCAAGCTGGGCAACCCATGAGAGAATGGCTGCAACGAGTCATTCAATGGCAAGATGCGGAGTGAACTGCTGAATGGCGAAATATTTTACACGCTCAAAGAAGCTTAAGATATTGATTGAACAGTGGCGCTGCCATTACAATACCATCTTAAGGAGGATACACAAATGAAAAACATGAAAAGAATTATGCTGTTAGGTTTGTTGTGTGCGGGCTTTGGCATGCTTGCGTTGGGTGGCTTCAATGTCTGCTATGGGGCAAGCGTGATACACAGCGGAACTTGCTTAGATGTCGACGGCGGTCGTACTGCCAACGGCACTGTTGTCCACATATGGCAATGCCAGGCGGGAAACCGTAACCAGGATTGGACTTTTGATAATGGCAGGATAGTCTGGACGGGCACCAATAAATGTTTAGATGTCGACGGCGGTCGCACTGCCAACGGCACCAAGGTCCAGATTTGGGATTGCCAAAACGGAAACACCAATCAGCGATGGTCTCTCGATACTAATTTTCCTGGCAAAATAGTCTGGATGGGTGGCAAATGCTTAGATGTCAACGCCGGTGGTACGGCCACTGGCACCAAAGTCCAGACTTGGGACTGCATGGCGGGGAACGATAACCAGCAATGGATCGTTAAGTAACTGCGCGAAAGGGTTGACCTGCCGGGCCGGACCCAGCGGCAGGCGTGAACAGGGGGGGGGGTGGTGGTGACCTCTCCCCTGTTTTCTATGGGCAGCGCCTTATGAATTGGCGGCAATTGGTTTCCCGCCAATTTAAGCGCAGGGGCGAAGTCCAAAGTTCCGAGCCAATCCCGAGATGTCCGGTTAAGCTCGGATTATTTCTGAAATAACGGTGAACAGTAGCAACCAGCTTCTAGCAGGAGGATAGACATGAACAGATTGGCATGATTTTGTTTATGCGCATTAGGTATTTCCATCTTTGCCGTCCACAGCGTCTGCTATGGGGCAAGCGTGATACACAGCGGAACTTGCTTAGATGTCGCGGGTGGTGGCACCGCCAACGGCACTGTTGTCCACATATGGCAATGCCAGGCGGGAAACCGTAACCAGGATTGGACTTTTGATAATGGCAGGATAGTCTGGACGGGCACCAATAAATGTTTAGATGTCAACGCCGGTGGTACGGCCAACGGCACCAAGGTCCAGAGTTGGGATTGCCAAAACGGAAACACCAATCAGCGATGGTCTCTCGATACTAATTTTCCTGGCAAAATAGTCTGGACGGGCACCAATAAATGTTTAGATGTCAACGCCGGTGGTACGGCCAATGGCACCAAAGTCCAGACTTGGGACTGCATGGCGGGGAACGGTAACCAGCAATGGACAATCGGCGAGTTGAACCTCAATCCACCCGCCAACAGCGTTAAAGCCGTGCATGGGAACACGGATTGGAACATCGACACAGCCAATGCGTTTCTCTTCGGCAAGAA
Organism: Syntrophobacterales bacterium; assembly: GCA_031274925.1. NCBI lineage: Bacteria > Pseudomonadati > Thermodesulfobacteriota > Syntrophobacteria > Syntrophobacterales > Syntrophobacterales bacterium. Next base: position 7,183 of record JAISPL010000030.1, read on the forward strand.
CATGGCGGGGAGCCAGACCACGCAACACTATGCGCCTAACACTTGGAGCAAGACACACAGCCACATCGGGCTGACAAACACTTCAAAGTATTATTACGACAAGAGCCGCGTGAGTACAGGCGCCGACACCGATGTCTTGAACGGGATCGACCAGACGATGCTGTTTTTTTATACCGGCCACGGTAACCCCACGATCTGGAACACGCTGGGCGATAATGCTACCCAAAGTTCGGTGTTGTTGGCGAATTCCAATGGCGGAGGCAAACTCCGCTACTACTGGCAATGTTCGTGTGCGGTTTTTGCCCACGGCCCTGAGACTTGCACACCGAGGGGTACTTTCAGCTACTCTTGCCCGAATAAGTTCAACGGCGCTGCTGACTCCGTTTCTATGCGCAACGTCTTCCAGCGCTGGGGTTCTGCGCTGAACAGTTCCTTGCGCATGGCCTGCGGGGGATCCACCTCAATGTATTGCAATACCGACCAGGTGGATCGGGTGTGGAGCAACTACGCACGCGGTTATACCGTGGCACAAATGTTCCTTGACGGATTCGGCCAGGGAGGGGCGTATGGCGTTGTCCCGCTGTGCATCACAATGGGTGGCGATGACATTACCAAGACGCCTTTGTATGACACCAGCTTTACCAATGCGCCAAACACCTCTGGCAACACTCACTACCATCTGATGTATCCTGCGGGAACTCAACAATCGAGTTCAAACCAGCTGTCCGCAAGGCAAATCACGCAGCAGTTACCCAAGTTCAAGGTGGCCCAGGCCACGCCGCCACCCAAGCTGGTCAAGGCGCTGAGCACGTCCGGAACGTCCTTGGAGGTAGCCTCCCCGCTGCTGGCCGGCGGTAAAGCCAGGTTGGAGCGTGTTTCCGGCACCGGCGCGTTACACCTTGATTCCGGGCAAATCGCCAAGCCAGGCAGAAAAACGCTCACCGAAAAGGAATATATCAAACATGCCGCGAGCTTCCTCAGCGAGCAGGAATGGAGCGAGCAGCAAACAGCCGAGCCGATGGTCACCCGCTACACGACGGTCAGTATGCCGGTGGCGGGCCAGCCGTCCGAGATGCAAGAGACTCAGGCCGGCGTGACCGTCCAGTACAAACGCGTTGTCCAGGCTGGTGGCGCGTCACTCGAAGTGCTTGGCACGGCCGGGACCATCCGCGTGCAGATGGACAATGAAGGAACCGTGCTGAGAGCCACGAAGCTTTGGCAAAAGCTTGAGCCAATCAGCTCGTCCTTCGCCGTAAAGGACTTTGAAGCTGCGCGGGCCGAAGCCATGAAACAACTCCACGCAGCGGACAGCTATCAACTCAACCAATGGAAGCTGGGCTATAGGCAGGTGTCCGTTGGGGCCGATCAGGACGAGCTGAGGCCTGTGTACCAGTTCGCCTTTGTCCCGGCAAAGCAGCACGACATTGAGCATCCGCCGCAACTCATTGAGGTGTCCGCACTGAAACAGTAACAATTGTTCCAGTGAAGCACGAAACGGGCACTTACTCATCTTTGGCAGCGATAGAGATGAGTAAGTGCCCGTTTCGTGGTGGTGGCATCCGCAATTTGTCGAGAAAGTTAAAGAGCAAGTTGACTGGATGCAGAACGTTTAGTTGCGCACGCCTTGTGCAGATTGGTTGAATAATGGCGAAGCACAAAAACGCGCTGGTCCAAGCCGCAGCCGTATTCTTGAACCGGCTCGGTGAAATCTGTGACCGCAATTTCGAGAATCAGCGTTGCCGCGCGAGCGACCGCAACTTAGTGGTGGCCGCAATCATCATGTGGAACACTGTCTGCCTGGAACGGGCAGTCCAGGCGCTACGTGACCCAGGCAAGAGTATTGATGAGCGGCTGTTCCTGCATCAATCGTAATATCATTTGTTGATTCTCATTTTCTACGAACCTATCAGCGAACTTTTCTGCGACCCTAATGTTCTCCGCCGGTGTAACAATGTGGCACTTATCTTACTCGGCGATGCCTGAAACAAAGGCTCTGGCTTACCTGTATCCTTACAGATTGTTGTTATTCGCTCAATTCCTCGCCCCCAAGTTTCAATGCAGCCCGCCCGGTAAAACGCATAGGCGATTTTTGGATTATAAGGGCAATACCTGCGTTTTTTCAGTAAATTGGCGGTTGTCCAGTTCTCCGGCAGCCTGCCGTCGTTGTAAACAATAACGCAGTCGGGAAACACTTTAATCTGTATCGGTATGCCTGTCGTATAATCGCGATGAACAATAGCAGCGGAGCTTATTTTGTCTGACAAAAAATATTTTCTATACAAAGCATATCTTTTCTCTCCATTGACCGCGGTTAATCACGATTCAGTTTTTATCGTATTTCGCGTCATAAAAATACTCAATTTCACGCTGAATCTCGCCGCCTGTCAGCATTTTGCGACGGGCCAGTCTCTCTCGCGCTTTTTCGTGAGCACGCGACGCCAGTGGGGTTTAGTGAGCCGGACATGCTAAAGTTCTTGCCCGATGAATATCCAGCCCGACCTATAGCGAGCGTTTGCCGTCCTCATTTTGGCTGGCGCCTGGTGCATGTGTATGCCGTATGCCACCAATAAAATCATCTCCGTTTGAAAAAGGAAGGCAGCGTTCACGAAAGGGACGACGTTGATGATAGCAATAAAATCGTGACGGTTCTGACCAAATTATCTTGCCTTGAAAGAAGGCATCACGGTGTGGATCCAGTTTATAGTGGTCTTGCAATGATAGTATAGCACTGGGTTTATTTTTGAGCAGATTTGCGATATAAATATGATCCGCCATGCGCCGGTCTGGAAAAATGAAGAAAACACCTTTTGAAAAAGATATTTATATTATCTCCGACAGGGTCGATGTGCTGAAAGAGGCCGTGGAAGATGGGGCTGCCATCGTTCAACTCCGTGACAAATCAGGAGACAAACAGGAAATTTTGAGGAAAGCTTTGGAAATTGTGGCGTTCAGGCAGGTCAGGCCCTTTATTTTTATTCTGAACGATGACCCTGAGCTTGCGGTGAAAGCAGGTGCGGACGGTGTTCACGTGGGCCAGGACACGTCTACCGAGGAAACCAGAAGAAAGATGAGTCCTGACATGATATTGGGCAAGACGACGCACAACCTTAAACAGGCGAGGCAGGCCATTTATGACGGCGCGGATTATATATCGGTGGGACCCGTACACGCGACACCCACAAAACCTGGAAGACAAGCCGTGGGACTCTCGTACGTGAGAGAGGCAGCCGAAAATCTCAATATACCGTTTGTGGTGATTGGTGGGATTGATCTTACAAATATTGATGACGTTCTTGACGCAGGGGCTAGGACCGTGGGAGTGGTGAGGGCCTGCGGCGATACCAGGGAATTACTTGCCAGGGTCAAGGGTAAAAAAATTGAAGATTAACGTAAACGGCAAAGCCGTTGAGATATCGGAGAAGACCACTCTATTGGAATTCGTTGAAGTGCGCGGAATACGGGATGGCGTCATTGCGGAGCTCAATGGGCGGGTTGTGCCAAGGAATGTGTGGGCTGACATGGTGCTTTCGGACGGCGACTGCCTAGAGATGGTATCTCTTGTGGGAGGGGGTTAGGATGCGGGATGTGTTGACGATAGGAGGCAGAGAGCTTTCGAGTAGGTTTCTGCTGGGGACAGGGAAGTTCCAGAGTAAGGAGAAGATGAGAGAGGCCATTGTCCGTTCTGGTACGGGGATCGTAACTGTGGCGCTCAGACGTATCGACCTTGAACAGAGTGATGAAAATATTACTTCCTTCATCCCCCAAGAGGTAATCCTCCTGGTGAATACATCCGGCGCGAGGAATGCGAAGGAGGCGGTGCGGATCGCCCATATTGCCCGTGAAGCGGGATACGGAAATTGGGTGAAAATTGAAGTCATAAACGACAGTCGATATCTGCTGCCGGACAACGCTGAGACGGTCAAGGCTACCGGGGCCCTCTCGGCGGAAGGATTTGTGGTTCTTCCCTATATGAGTCCTGATCTCTATACAGCGAAAGCTCTGGTGGAGGCCGGAGCGGCTGCTGTCATGCCCCTGGGTTCTCTGATTGGTTCTAACCAGGGGCTTAAGATGAGAGTGCTCCTCGAAGTGCTCGTTGAAGAGATTGGGGAGGTCCCCGTTATCGTGGACGCAGGGATCGGGCGTCCCTCCCATGCGGCGGAAGCAATGGAAATGGGCGCCGACGCTGTACTCGTAAACACTGCGGTGGCGGCAGCGGGAGACCCTGTGGCGATGGCGGTTGCGTTTGCGAGGGGCATAGAGGCGGGTAGAATGGCTTATCTGGCCGGGATGAGCGGTGAGCGGAATTTGGCCAGCGCTTCATCGCCGCTCACAGGGTTCCTCTACGATGAATAGAAGGTTTTCAATTAACCCGCTGAGGCTCACTATTGACGACCTCGACCATGTATTTCACTCGGAAGACAGGGGAGTGCTTGAGGACCTGGCCCAAGCAGCCCAGGCATTAACGCGACAGCACTTCGGAAGAGCAATCAGTCTCTACGCTCCGCTCTACATATCGAATTACTGTCAGAACGAGTGCGCATACTGCGGATTTCAGGCGGCCTCTACCGGCATTGCGCGAAAAAAACTCACCTATGAGGATATTGACAGAGAATGCAGGGCCCTTGCTGCCACTGGCATTAGAAGCTGCCTAATCCTTACCGGGGAATCCCGCTTTCACTCTCCTCCGTCGTATATTAAAGAGGCGATAACCATCGCACTCAGGCACTTCCCAAATATTACCCTTGAAGTATACCCGCTCGAAACAGAGGAGTACAGGGGACTGTATTACGCCGGAGCCGACGGGGTGACACTATATCACGAGACATATGACAGGAATAGGTACGATGAACTGCATCTTTCGGGGCCGAAGAAGAACTACGGTTATCGCTATCAAGCCCCGGAGAGGATAGCCAGGGCGGGGTTCAGGCATATTTCTATGGGAGCACTTCTGGGACTCTCGGATTGGCGGGAAGATGTTCCCCAGTTCTTTAGACACATCCGTTACATGGAAAAAAGATACCCTGGCGTTGAATATACTCTTTCCTTCCCCCGGTTGCGCCCCGTGGCTAACGATGATTGCCGTTACTTTGAGGTGCCTGACCGTGATATGGTTAAGATTATGTGTGCGGGGCGGCTCCTGTTTCCACGCGCCGGGATCAATCTTTCCACTAGGGAGGATGCGTGTTTCAGAGACCGGATTATTGATTTCGGAGTCACCAAGATGTCGGGTGGTTCTCTCACCACCGTAGGTGGATATAGTGATTGGCAGAATACATATGAAAAAGGTCAGTTTGACGTCCATGACCGGCGAAGCGTGGATGAGATCAAATCCATGCTCATAAACAAGGGGTATGATCCCGTATTTACGGACTGGCGTAATATTGCAAACCAGAACCTGTAAAGCAAAGATGTACCGGATTTTCAGGTATTCTTATTAAGCCTCCCCCCCATCCGCCGCACCCCTTCATGCCGCCCGAGGCAATCAAGGCGGGCATCATTTGCGCACAGATACTTCCTCCACGCCTATACCAAGACGGGGCATGGAGAGGGGCTTGGCTCTCTCTTTTTCAATTAGGGTAAGGCAGATGGTATAGAGGATGTGCATATCGCTATGATGGTAAGCCAGGTGGCCTTTTGGGAGTGATGATCTATATTACTCTCTGCAGGTCTAATTCTAAGCCCCTTAAGAGGCGCGTGCTTCCCAATAGTCAGTCGTAAACCCGGGATACCACGCCGCCAAGCGGTGGGGAAGTTCATTCAATAAGCTGATCTTTGCGTCTTGCGCTTGGCCTGTGTCATGGGAAATAAAACAGAAGAGCGTCTGTGCCGCCTGAGGTTAGGCAGGAAAGCTTTACAGAGCGACCAGGGACAAGCGTTACAAAATCAAAGGCGTAACCCACACACGCGAATCCAGACGTGAAGACTGATCCGCAAAAAGAATGAGACAGATAGGTGAATAATGCTGGCTTGGCGGACCCGCTATTCCCGCATTCTATGTGTCGAATAGCATCTTTTGAACCTGAAGCCCTTTTATCGCCTTTAATTTCCCCTCTACTTCGGTGTAAGCCTTATCGTCGCCAAATAACTCAAGGAGAATCAGTCCTGTGGGGGAGCATAGGTTTTCCGTCGCTTCATGGAGGCCGACCCTCGTCTTGATATTGCAGCCATAGTCCGTAAGTACCTTCTGAATCTGCTGGGCATTTTCAACCCGGTTAGTCACGAGAAGACCAAGAACACATCGTTTTGCCATTGAACCCTCCTTTTTTGGATAGTTATTTGCCCCTTAATCAAGTAATAGCGGCTTCCATAAGATACTTATTCTATCACATGCCCGGACTGTTTGTCCGGGTCTTTTTGTGAGAATAACAGTCAAATATATTACCCCTTTCCCCCATGATATTTGTCCTTGCCTGTCGATTTGGTCTTGCTTTATTCTGTCCATTGTCTGATCGCAAGAGAGAGAAGAGGGAGGGGAACAGGGGGGTTGGGGACCTTGATTATATTGCCCTTTCGTGATAAAGTAGCAACCGTTGGTTTGGGCGTCCAGAAGCGGACAGGACTTGTGGAGGAGTAGATGATAATTCGCAAATGTACAAGTTTTCTTCTGTTGGGGATATTTTTTCTGATTCCTTTACTTGCTTGTGCGGCGGCCGACATCCGGTTCGGCACGTTGCCGGTGATTCAGTGTCTTCCAGTCTTCGTGGCCGCCGAGAGAGGATATTTCAAAGAGCAGGGTATTACCGTGGAACTTGTCCCGTTCAATTCCTCCCTTGAGAAAGATGTGGCTTTTACGTCGGGACAGATATCGGGGTATTTCGGAGATATCCCGACATGCATGGTGCTAAGCGCCAATAAAGTACCTATCAAAATAACGGCTGTGGTCCACAATACGACGAAAAGTCAGAGAATGTTTGCCCTTGTTCTAGCGCCTAAGTTTGCGGGCAGGGAGCTTAAAGATGTTGTTGGCAATGGCGTTGCGGTCAGTTCCAATACAGTTCTTGATTTTCTCACGGGAAAGTTTTTTTCCATAAAAGGCATTCCCATCAATCAGGTGAAAATGGTGGAGATAAAGAATATCCCCATCCGCTTGCAGATGCTCATGGTGGGCCAGGTGGCGGTGGCGGTTCTTCCTGAACCTCTGGTCGCGCTTTCCGAAATGAAGGGCGGAAAAGTACTGATGGACGACGGCGGGAAAGGATGGTCGGCAACGGTCCTTTCGTTCCACCAAGGATTTCTGAGCCAGCAGCCCGATAAAGTAAGGTTGTTTCTCAAGGCCGTGGCAAAGGCTTCGGACTATATCAATAAGAACCCCAAGGACGTGCGGGCCGTGATGAACCGAGAGTGCAGGATACCGGGTCAGTTGAAGTCCGGCTTCCCGGTACCGGAATTCTCCAAACTTGTCCTCCCCACTTCTGACCAGGTAGACGATGTATATCGCTGGCTCTATCAGAAAGGGACGATCAAGGTGGGAGTAGTAGTACCGTACATGCAAGTGGTGGCAGATGGCTACCTCCCATGAACTCCTGCGGGTGGACGGTCTCGGCAAAACCTTTCTTGGCGGACCCGGCCCTAAGGTCGTACTTAGAGATATCGCATTTGACCTTTCCCGTAAGGACTCTCTTGCTATTGTAGGGCCTTCGGGATGTGGGAAGACAACGCTTCTGCTTATGATTGCCGGACTGATCCCTGCGACAAAAGGGGGCGTATGGCTGGAAGGAGAAGAGGTTGCAGGACCATCCAAAAAGATTGCCTTGGTGCTTCAGCACTATGGACTTCTGCCATGGAAGACAGTGGAGGATAACGTGTCTCTTGGCGCGCGGCTCCAGAGAATCGCGGTCCCTGACGGGGAGTTGCAGGACGTGAAGAGAACGCTCGGTATCGAAGGTCTTGATCATCTTTATCCGGCCCAGCTTTCCGGCGGCCAGCGGCAGCGCGTCGCCCTTGCGAGGGCGATACTTCTCAGACCAAGCCTGTTGCTGCTTGATGAGCCCTTTGCCGCAATTGACACGATCACTCGGGAACGACTCCAGAACGGTCTGCTTGCTGTATTCAATCAGAGACAGTTCAGTTTTATTATCGTAACCCATAGTTTCGACGAGGCGGTTTTCATGGGAAAGAGAATCATGGTGTTTGACAACGAGATGGGCATTGCTACAATTCTTAATAATCCCGCAGCAGGCGACCCCGAATACCGGAGCAGTCCCGAGTTCTTTCGACGGAACCTTGAGCTGAGGAAAGTTCTCGAATAACCGGCATGAAGAAACGGCAGTTTTTCGCCTATGCAACCACGGTCCTTCTCATATATGTTCTATGGTATATCCTCGCGCTCCTTTTGGGAAGCTCCCTTTTTCCCGACCCTGTGCTGGTTTTTTCTCAAGGTGTGCAAGAGATAGGAGAGAACACGTTCTGGGGGCATGTAGGCGCCAGTATGTTCCGCATATTTATGGGGCTTTTCATCGCCTTTATCATGGCTGTTCCCTTAGGGTTGTTCTTGGGGAGCAACCCCAGCTTCGACCGCCTTTTCGCGCCCCTTATCTATCTGGGCTACCCCATCCCGAAAATAGTCCTCATGCCCATTATCTTCGTTCTTTTCGGATTAGGGGATACGAGTAAAATAGTCCTCATTACCATGATTATTTTTTTTCAACTTCTCATTACCACGAGGGATGCGGCCCGGTCCATCGATACCGAAGTGGTCTATTCCCTGAAATCTCTGGGAGGAAGCCGCCTTGACTTCTATCGTCACGTCGTGTGGCCTGTCTCTCTGCCGGGCATATTCACGTCGCTTCGTATTGTCACAGGTACTGCAGTGGCAGTCCTTTTTTTTGTTGAGTCCATAGGGACAAATGAAGGTTTGGGTTTCTACATCATAGACGCATGGGGCAGGGCTGATTACGCCACCATGTTTGTAGGCATCATTGCTCTCTCTGTGATTGGGATTGTCCTTTATGAGGCTTTTGACATCCTCGAAAGAAGGTATTGCAGGTGGAAAAATGTGTAGAATGGAAATTAGTTATCCTTTTTTGGAAGAGGGAGACAATAAGAGTATCGTTGTAGTGAAATTGGTTTGCGCGGGGGAAAGGCCATGAAGCTGAAGGCTTGGATACAGGCGAGCCGTCCGCCGTTTTTCATTACCACTCTTATGCCTCTTGTAATTGGATGGGTGCTCGCGAAAGACGGGGATTCGCACGGGTTCAAGTTTTTCCTGGTTATAATCGCGGCGCTTATGGTCCATCTCGCCACCAACCTTGCCAACGACTATTTCGAGCATAAAGAGGGGACCGACGAGGGGGAGGCGATCGGTGGGTCGAGAGTCATACAGGAAGGGAAGTTGTCTCCACAAGCCATTCTTAACGCCATCATCGTTCTCTATTTCCTTGCTTTTGTTGGAGCTTTTTACCTGATGATTACCTATGATCTTTTTGTGTTATCCCCTATGATAATCTTTGCGTCCTTAAGCAGTCTCTTCTATGTGGCGCCGCCTGTTCGGTACGGGTATCGTGGCCTTGGGGAGGTGTTTGTGGGGATTAACATGGGACCGATCATGGTATTGGGGACGTATTGGGTAATGACAGGCCGTGCTGATTTGAGGCCTCTGTTCGTATCTATCCCGGTGGGTCTCATGGTGGCGTCAATCCTTTACTACCAGAGCCTGCCGGACATGAAGACGGATCGTCAGGCCGGGAAGCGTACCTTGGCAGTGAGACTGGGGAAGAAGGGCTCTTACCGGGGACTCATATTCTTTTTTATCGCCATTTATGGATCAATTGCGGCGCTGACACTGGCTGGTTTCCTCTCTTGTCTTTCGGGCCTCTGTCTTTTGGGTGTCCCTGTTTTTTTGAGGATGTTAGCCATAGTAAGGAGCACGGATGATTGGGTTCTCCTCGACAGATACGGGAAGTACATACGAATCCTCTACTTCATAAACAGTCTTGCCATAGTGGCGGGGACGGCTTAAGGGAAGGGCGCGCTGTTCCTTGGAATACTGTCGTTGGAGTGGACTACACATCTTCCGGGTCGGACCAATCCTGCCCGCATGAGGTACAGGAATAAAATCCGATATTTATCTACTTCATTGAACCTGTTCACGCTTTCCACGAGTTTGATCTTGACTTTTGCCGCACTGCAGAAAGGACATACGGTAGACATTCTGCTATGACGGGATTTATCTCCATTCTTGAGTCCGTGGAATGATCCAGCAGATGAGAGACGCGTCTCCATAATTGAAGCTCTTCTTTATCGCTTTGCATGATCTTCCTCCTTTTGAAAGCCGAAATCGTTTTATGCAGAGATTATTGCATTCTCTTTTAAGGAACCTTGCCTTACTCTTCAAAAACTCTTTTACGATGCACTTGGGATGACTTATATTTGAAACTGACACGCAAAGATAAAGTGATTATTCTCGTCATCATGAGTCTTCTCGTAAGGTTCGTAGTGGGTGCGGGTGCCGGGATAAAATTCAGGATCAGGGATATGGTCTCAATGAAGACCGAAACGGTATTATACTCCTCCACAATATAAAAGATATTCTGGGAGTCATAGCGGACCTGAGGGAATTACCTGAAGGTTGGAGCGACAGGCGAGCAGGCCGAGATGATTCGCCGACAGATCAAGAAGCTTGAAGAGCCTTTTCGGGTGATCCCGCCGCCCGGTCACTATTGGCCGACTTTGAACCGCATGCGCGCTGTCATAGGTAGGTCTGCTATGGCGAGAGGCATGGATTGCCAACAGTTTGTAGCCTGCTTATTTGTTCCGTACTCTTCAGGTTCGAAAATGCCTGTCAATAGTGCATTCCTGTTGTTCATAGCATGAGAGTCGAAGTAACTACGGAAAAGGCACATAACTGAGCTTGCAAGGGTCCACCGGTATTTCATACTATGCCTATAGAATGAATATAACTGGTGCTTTCAGTGCTAGTTGGAGCGCAAGGAGAAACTTAGCTGATTCGAACCTAAGAGAGCAGGCGGTGCTATAGAGTTCTAGAAGAGTATTAGGAGGCCAAGGAGATCAGGTATTACAAGCCCGCCTCATGCCCTGCCATGGAAGACTAAAATACGGAATGACAGCCCATCCGGCGCCCATATAAGGTTGACGGCAGGTACAATAAAGTATATAAAAAATAAATGCTTAAGGGCCTTGGACAATCAAGGATGGCTTGTTGTCTTGTTCTGCCATGGTTTAAGTTAAAGAAAGGCAGGCTGATGGTAACTTTCGGCAGAAAATGAGGGAATGATGAAACGGTTCATGATTGTACTTGGATTATTGATCTTTGTGCTGACTTTGTTTGGTTTTCCGAAAGTTGCCGTGGCCCGGGTCAAGCCATGGACGGGCAGCAGGGGTTGGGGACTTGATGCTCCGTATTGCTGTCTTTACAGTATCAAAACCATGGAGACCGTTGAAGGCATCGTGGTCACTGTTCAGCGTTTCATTCCGCGGAGAGGTATGTCGGCGGGCGTGCATCTGCTCGTGCGCGTGGGCATTGATATAGTTGATGTTCACCTGGGTCCCGAGTGGTACTTGGAGAATCAAGATATCACTATTCAACCAAAAGATCAGGTGGAAGTGAAAGGATCCAAAGTGTCGTTCCGCGGTCAGTCGGCAATAATAGCCGCTGAAGTCAGAAAGGGTGACGATATACTCAGGATGAGGGATGAGAATGGATTCCCTGCTTGGATCGCCTGGCGTCGGCGTTAGAAACTTTCTTATAATTCCCCGCCTTTTCCCTATCCTCCCGCTACCACGGGTTGGTGATATAGTCCCGCACTTGAAAACAGTCTGCAAGAGCATCATCAAATGAATCGAATAGATGCAATATACTGCGCAGCCGAGATTTGGGTCAGTTCCAGAAACGTTCAATCAAGTTTAGTTCCGGCGAATAAGGATGATTGGACCTCTTTCAAGTGCGTTAGCTATATTCCATTGGGATACGCTTATTTGACAAGGTTTAACCATTATATTTATAATAATCCAAGGTGTAAAAATTGCACGGCGAGTTTAGATAAATTTTCTACAAATTGCCCAAATGGGCTTCTACCGAGGAGGTAGAATTATTGACAACAAAATATTTTACGGCTTAGGTCATTCAAAATACCTGTGCAATTTTGGACAGGTATCGACTTGACCCATGATACCGGCAAACTGCTGTTAGGTCTGAGAGTCGTGCAATTTTGGACACTTGTTTATAATGATGATGATCTTTATTGATTATCGGGCAGTCTGAGAGTCGTGCAATTTTGGACACTTGTTTATAACGATTCCCCCTGCCACCACATCGCCAATAAGAGACATATCGGAAATTCCAGCTAAATAAGCGACAGGCGAGACGGACACAGACGAGGGATGAATAATCATTACACGCTCAGTAATCGAAAATTTATAATTTCAAGGAGGTATACTAATGTCAAACAACGTAAAAATGGACGCTATGTTCATAAAACATCCAACGCAAGAGGGGGTGTTTCTGAAGCACTTTTTCTGCAAAGAGGACAACGACAGACTAAATAATCTTGAGGTCAACATTGTACCCGGCTTTCAAATTGCACCGCATGCCCACGAAGATAGTAGCGAGTTTTTCTATGTGGTGAGCGGTCAGGGAGAATTTATGGATGATACCGAAGCGAAGCCTATCAAGAAAGGGGATGCTTTCAAGGCTCCGCAAGGCATGACGCACTCTATCAAAAATACAGGCAACGAAACTTTAGTATTGTTTTCTACATTCAGCCCCGCCACTCGATAAGTGCAGTCCCCCCCCCTTTTTAACCGGACACTCATAAATCCAAAAATAGGTTGTAGTCATGTCCCATAGTTGTTCCCTTCTTAAGTGAAGGTATAGTATACGCCATACCTCAAAGGGACTAAACAGCCTGATAATTGTACTATAACCAGGGGAAAAAGATATATGAACCCGGTAGGGAGTGTCAGTGCAGAGAAGGAGGTATTTCTCGGCGGAGCAGAAAGGAGGAAGCAGAACTTCCGGGCAGCTCTATCTCATCGGTGGCAAGAAAGTATGAAGTCCATCCCAACCAACTCTTCATCGTAGCTGAGGGATCGGAAGAACTTGTCGTTCTAAAGCAACTTAAAGCTGAGATCAGAGAGCTTCAGAGACTTTTGGGCAAGGTAGAGATTGATCCGCATTGCCCGTGAAAAAAACTGATCTCACGCATGCCATTTATAAAGAAGGACGAGAATCACCGATGCCATGGAAGTATCCCCAACCCGATGATGAGAAGTACATCAATGAGAGGCCGACCTACGGGTAGGAGAGTGACTGTCCGTTCCGGATAAACCACAAGAAAGTCTACGACCAATAACCTTCTCCCCCCTAATACACGGGAGACTTCATGAGCATATGCTGGTGCTCCGACAGAGAGGATTGCCACCAATAAGAGGATCACCGCGGAGATGATCACAGAATACCGCTTGGCTTGAGACCAGGTTCAACTGGTCCTGCTATACTGCATATCTCTGAATCTAACGGTATGGCCTAAGTCCTTAGCCAAGACGTTTAAGAGAGACTATGTATCTCTCTCCATGACCTATCCGATGAGGTAACGGTAATGGAAATACTCTCTTCCTGGTTTGAAGATTACAACGAGAATCATCCTCACAAGGGGCTTAAGATGAAGCCACCGAGGGAACACAGGAGAGCAGCAGATAAGTTAGAAAGGCGTGGGGGTGATGGAGGGGTGCTCCACAAGTGCGTTAGCTATAATTTGAAAGTTCCCTGCAGCTTGCTGCAGGGAACTTATTTAAGCGTCTTTGAGCCGCCGGAGATGCTATGAGATGCTATATAAAATGCCCTATCTTCATATGCCGCTGATCTTGAGATTTTCCACATAGAGGGAAGGGGAGCCGTGGGCGCCGTAAAACGTGAGGTCCGTCCCGACCCCCTTTACATTGGTGAGAAGCTCAAAGAGGTTACCCGATAAAATTACCCCCGTAAAAGGCGTTGTGGAGCCGTTTTTTTTCAGGTATCCCGTGGCTCCGAGAGAAAAGTCGCCTGTAATCGGGTTTGCCGTATGGGTGCCCATGAGCTCTGCAATGATTACGCCTTCAAGGGGCCGGTCATTCAGGTCATGTTTACCTTTCATAATATGGAACCCCCGCGGAGCCGAAGCGGGAGGATCTTTCAAGCCGCTCCTTACCGAGTTCCCCGTCGAAGGTTTGCCGAATTTGCGCCCGTAGTAAGTGTCATAAAGGAACCCGTTGAGGATTCCTTCGGTTACTACCGGGTTTACTCTGCTTGTCGTTCCCTCGCCGTCAAAGGGGAAAGTTCCCATCCCAGTGAGTCCGGAATCGGTGATGGAGACGAGAGGAGAGAAGCATCTCTTTCCCTCTTTATCGGCAAGACGCGTCTTCTTCTTATAGAGGTTCTCCGCGAGAAAGGAGCTTGCAAGGATATCAAGGAGATCACACGAGGCGCCGGGAGTAAGAATTCCCTCATAGATCCCGGTATTGATCTGTTTGCTTGAAAGGAGGGAGACGGCCCTGCCCGCTATGGTTCTGCCAAGGGATGCGCCGTCAAGGGCCCGCAACGAATGGGCCCAAGACCAATCAAACCATGATGCTTCGTCAGCGTCCTTGGCAACGCACATAGCCATGAGGGTGTAAAGAGTCTTTTTTGCTTCCGCCCGGACTCCCCTGGAATTGAGGATTACGGTCTCAATCTCTGTCTCTTGGAGCTCACAGTTTCTCGTGGTCTTGATTCTTGCGTCGTGTTCAAGGATGGTGCGTTCCATATCCATTAAGAGCGCCACCTTTTCACGGTCATCCGTGGAGAGACCTTTGCTGTCGTAAATCTCTGATTCCTGGCAAGGTACGGTCATTTCGGGAAAAACTCTGTCACGATCCTCCTCAAGAAACGGAAGGATCGTGGCGGTGTTGCTCGTGAGCGAGGCAATCGCTTCCTTTCCTTCGTCAAAGGTGTATGAGAAGACCATTCTGCCGCCCTTGACCGCTCTCATGGCCACCCCGGTCTCCTCTTTTATCTCTGCACTGGCTATCTCCTTCTCGCGGCTCTCATATTTCTTTATCTTTTCTTTGAGAAAGAAGAGCTCATAATCATCGAACGCTGCTTTTACGCCCTTTTCGATTCTTTTAATTTCTTCGTGATTCATATCTTTACCTCTTCGACTTTACGCGATCATGGAACAGTCATAATCATGGCAAGCTCGTCGCATTCCGGAAACTTTGGGCACCTGATGCAGTCCGACCATATTTTTTGAGGCAACTCTTTTTTGTCGGCTGGATGGAAACCGCACTTTGTGAAGAACTCTTCCTGATAGGTGAGCAGGAAGACACGTTTTATCTTCATGGATTTGGCTTCTTCAAGGCAGGCATTGACGAGCATCCGCCCGAAGCCCATCGTACGGGCGTTTTCCGTTACGCAGAGAGACCTTATCTCTGCAATATCCTCCCAGCAGATATGAAGGGCGCATGTTCCCAAGACAGTACCGTTCTCTTCATAGACGAAATAGTCCCTCATGTTATCGTAAAGCTCGCCCAAGGATCTGGCAAGCATCTCTCCGGTGGATGCGGATTTATTTACGATGGAGTGTATCTTTTTTACATCCTCAATTGAGGCCTTTCTTAACATTTCGTAGCATCTCCTCGGCTCTCTGGAGGGTTTTTTCCGTTAGGTTCGCGCTGCCCATCATGCGCGCAACCTCGCCGATTCTCTCGTGTCCTGACAGTCTCCTTATCCCCGTTTTCGTCCCGCTTCCTTCTTGCTTCTTTTCGACGAGGTAATGATGGTCGCCATAGACGGCAATCTGGGGGAGATGGGTTATGCATATGACCTGGTGCTTCCTTGCGAGGGCTTTGAGTCTTTTGCCTACCATGTCCGCAACCATTCCTCCGATACCAGCGTCCACTTCGTCGAAGATAAGGACCTTCTCCTCCTCACCGCCAACCACTCGTTTCATGGCGAGCATAATCCTTGAAAGCTCTCCTCCGGAGGCTATTTTTCTCAGGGGCTTTAGCGGTTCCCCATAGTTGGTGCTAATCAGTAGTTCTATCTCATCCATACCTTCTTCGTCAATATCGCCCTTATTTTCCATTGCAATCCGGAACAATGCGCCCTTTATGGAAAGAAGCTCAAGTTCGCTCACAATGGATTTCTCAACGGCTTGGATCCCTTCTTTTCGTTTATCTGACAGGGCTTGAGCCAAGTCCTCAACTTCCTTTTCCAGTAAGCCACGCTCCTTTTCGAGTCTCTCAATGTTATCAGTAAGAGCGGAGAGGTATACGAGCCTTTCCCGTGCAGACCTCTCAAAGGCTTTTATCTCATGATAGGTCTTCCCGTATTTATTTTTCAGCTGAAAGATAAGGGAGAGCCGACTTTCCAGTATTTCGAGTTCCGCAGGGTCGAAAAAGGCAACCTTTTCGACGGCCCTGACATCGCTCATTATGTCCTCCATCTCTAAAGAAAGGGCCTCCATCCGGTTCCTCAGCGCGTCTATCATTTCAATGGCGGAAAAAGGCTTGAGGCGACTTGTCAGTGTCTTGCAGACCGAGTGCATCGACTGGTCACTTCCATAGAGGCTTTCCGTAATCGCGTCTAAACCGTTCCGTATCTTCTCTGCGTCCTTTAGAAGTTTGAGCTTTTCCCTGATTTTATCTTCCTCTTCTTCAGAAAGAGTTGATTTTTCGATCTCGTTGATCTGGAATTCGAGAAGGCATATCTCCTTTTCTTTCCCTTCCGCTTCTTTTTTCCTGGTATCGCATTCCATCCTCACGAGTTTAAGTGCAACTACCTTTTCAGAAAAGGTTTTCCGCTCCTCTGTGAGTGATAATAGGTTATCTATAATGCGAACATAGTTATCCTTGTTCAGGAGGTGCTGGAACTCGTTCTGGCCATAAATGTTGATCAGTTTTCTTCCCATCTCTTCAAGTCTTCCGAGTGTGACGGGGTCCTCGTTGATGAATGCCTTTGACCTGCCGGAAATGCCTATTACCCGTTTTACGATAAACTCTTTATTCCCCAGGAAGAAATGGCCTGAAACCTCGGCCTGAGCGGTATTGTTCCTCACTATGGCGGAAGGCGCCTTTGCGTTCATAAGGGTGGACAGAGCGTTTATGATGATTGATTTACCCGCACCAGTCTCACCCGTTATTATACTCAATCCTTCGTCGAATTCTATCCGCACCTCGTCAATTATGGCGAAGTCCTTCACCTTCAGAAAGGTGAGCATTTTTACCTTTCACCCCACTTCAGTTTAGTCCTCAGGATCTCAAAATAACCTTTTGATGAAGACTTGATGAGTCTCACGAAATGCTGTGATTCTTTCGCAACTACCTCGTCCTCGTATTCAAGAGGGAACCCGATCTGTCCGTCCAGGGTCAACACAACCCGTTCGTCTTTTGATTTGAGTATTGCCCTGATCGCCACGTCCTTCGAGAGTATCATGGGTCTATTTGTGAGCATATGAGGTGAGATAGGGGTTATTATAATGTTTTCCAGCGAAGGATAGAGAATTGGCCCTCCTGCCGCAAGCGAATAGCCGGTCGAGCCCGTGGGAGTCGAGAGTATAAGACCGTCCGCCTTGAAGGTTGTGAGATACTCTTCGTCCACGTAAGTCTCAATATCAATGATCCTGGCCAACGCATCCTTTGTGATAACCGCATCGTTCAGGATGGAGAACTCGAAAATATCGGTACCCGCCCTTCTCACGCTTACATCAAGCATCACTCTCTTTGAGACTTTATACTGACCTTTTGCCGCTTGATCTATCATGAGGGGCAACTCCTCCAGCGAAGTCTCTGTAAGGAAACCGAGGCCCCCGAGATTCACGCCTAGGATTGGGACATCCTTTCCTTTGAGATTCCTGGAGACACTGAGGAGTGTGCCATCTCCCCCCAGAACGACGATAAATGTCGCCCCGTCGCCGATGTGTTCCCTTTCCACCGATTTATCATACGCAACGGCACGAGCCGATTCCTCATCAAGAAAAATATCATGTTCATGCCCGAAGGTATCAAGGATTTTGGAAGCTGTCTTCATGGCGTTTTCATTTCTTCTTTTGCACACTATGTGAATTGTATTCTTCTTTTTTATCATAGGTACTCTCTCCTTCAGATAGAGTGACAGATTCTTGAGAAGTCTGAAAACATCTTTGACGGAGCAGTTATGCCGGTATTGAACAGGTTGCGCGTGGCGTGAGCTAGGATGGCTTGATAGGCTATCGTTGCTCGGTCGAACCTCTTATCCTTCAACTCTTCACACCGAACATTGATTTTGTTCCGGGTAAAGGGAAAAACAACGCTTCTAACTTCATCATCGGACATTGTTGCCTTACTGTTCTCATCCGATATTTTTAGTATCAGACACACAGGACTTATGGCCTCCTCTCTCGCTGACCGGTAAGGCGAGAGGTCCATGAGGAACGATTGGTAAACATTGAGTACCTTCCGAATAGGCGAAAATTATCCCAGTCATCCTCTCTTTCCAAGTATTCATGTATTTTTGCGAAGAACTCGTCCGTATTGATGAAAATCCTCCCTTGAGTCTCGTCCACCCGTATGCTCGGGAAGTTTCCCATTGCCTGAATGTACATATCTTTATAGAAGGAGACTCTAGGCAACGGTTGCCAAAAAAGGATGTCCATCGTGAAGGCGAGTTTTAAGGCCTGGTTAACGTCCAAGCGGGGCATGATGTCTATCCTTGCTGCCAAGGCGTCTGAAAACCCCAGTCTGTCAACCATATAAAATCATTAACAGACAGAAGAGGTATTGTCAATGAAAGATGTGCCTTCTCCCTCCCCCAACAATCCCTCCACCGTTGGCGTCTGTGGATAGAAATGATGGAACGCGGTCGCAGCGCCAGGTTCTATCATCGGTGAGGCGACAAAGAGACCCCTTCACTGACAGATATCAGGAAGAGAATCCTGAATGACCTCCCCTCTTTTTAAATCTTACCGATTCTTGAGCGCGTAAAGAGTATTGAGTTTCGCCTGTGGTCAAGGTATCTCTCAAGGAAAGATGTGGCTCTTACGGAGAAGCCCTTGAAATCCTTTCATAAGAGCCATACCCTTTTAACGTCATGGAACTTGTGCCTTAAGAATAGGGCTTGCCTCTGAAGAGAGGCGCATGGCATGTCGCAATAGACAAAACAGGAGAGGATCTGCATTTCATATCAATGTAAAATGTAAAGGGAATACATGAATAGACAACCAGGAGGAAGGGTGGCGTAAGTTATTACTTGACTTTTGAATGTTATTTGTATACTATAAATAGTTTTTTTCTAAACCTAGCAGAAGGAGTGTATTATGTATGCCATTATCAAAAACGGAGGAAAGCAGTACCGGATTGCGGAGGGGATGAAAGTAAGACTTGAACTATTCCCGAATGCAGAAGGGGAAGAAGTTGATATAAGGGAAGTCCTCGCGGTAAACAACGAAGCAGAGACGCTGATTGGTAGCCCTTATGTCGAGGGTGCCCATGTGCAAGGTAAAATCCTCTCCCATGGCAAGGCGAGAAAGGTGACCACATTCAAGTACAAGAGAAGAAAAGATTACAAGAAGAAAATAGGCCACCGTCAACCCTACACCGAATTGTTCATAGAAAAGATTTTTGTGGAGGCACTTCATGGCGCATAAGAAAGCGGGCGGAAGCTCAAGGAACGGAAGAGATTCAAGCGGCCAGAGGCTTGGCGTAAAGATTTACGGCGGCCAGGCTATAAAGGCGGGCGCTATCATAGTGAGACAGCACGGCACCAAGATTCATGCCGGAAGCAATGTAGGGGTTGGAAGGGATTGGACCCTCTATGCTCTCATTGATGGGGTAGTAAAATTTGACTCCTTCGGAGATGACAGAAAGAGGGTGAGTGTTTATCCTGCTGAATGAAGTTTGTTGATGAAGCACTTGTTCATGTGGAAGCTGGAGATGGCGGTCGGGGCTCGGCGAGCTTTAGAAGAGAAAAATATGTCCCCAGAGGTGGACCGGACGGAGGGAACGGTGGAAGGGGGGGGGATGTAGTCGTTACCGGAAAGTCATACCTCACGAGTCTCCTTGATTTCAGATACAAACGCATATACAGAGCAGAAAACGGCAAAAACGGCAGTGGCAGGAATAAGAAAGGCAGAGATGGCAGAGATGTGTACATTTCAGTTCCTCTCGGTACTGTGGTGTACGATGAAAAAGAAAGAAGCTTTCTATGTGATGTCACAAGGGATGGTGAATCTTTCATAATAGCGAAAGGCGGTAGAGGAGGAAGGGGAAACGCCAGTTTCGCGACTTCAGTGCACAGAGCGCCGACCCGGTTTGAGTATGGAGAAGAGGGCGAAGAGAAGGACCTCAGTTTGGTTCTCAAACTCCTTGCCGATGTCGGCATAGTCGGACTACCTAATGCGGGAAAATCAACTCTTATCAGCCGTCTTACCGATGCAAAACCAAAAATAGGCGACTACCCGTTCACCACGTTGATTCCCACCCTCGGCGTATGCCGGTCGGATAACGACATGTTCGTGATAGCCGACATCCCAGGCCTTGTCGGAGGGGCTTCGCAGGGGAAGGGGTTAGGTATTACTTTTTTGAAACATATCGAGAGAACCGGTATGATATTGCTGGTTGTCGACGCTTCGTCGCCTGACCCTGAGAGTGACTATAGAATATTGTGTCATGAACTTTCTTCATACAATGAGGAGATAATTGGCAAGAAGAAGATTCTTGTGCTCAACAAAACGGACCTCGTTTCCCATGAGGAGACCGACAAATGGGAAGCGCTGTTTGTCTCCATGGGAGAAGAGGTAATAAAAGTAAGCGCCCTCAAAGGGTGGGGCATGGAGATGTTGAAAGACGCCATAAGAGAGAAAGGCACTCAGAGGGTCATCTAATGACTAACAATGCAAAGACTGGAAACATAAAAAGAATAGTGGTGAAAATAGGAACTTCGGTCCTCTTGGACAAGGAAAATCATGTCTCCATCGGCAAAATAGAGAAGATTGCCAAACAGGTGAAGGTTCTGAAGGACAAGGGCATTGAGGTGGCTATTGTATCAAGTGGCGCTGTTGCGTGCGGTATGGAGACCCTTAACTTGAAGAAAAGGCCTGTGGAGATCGAAAAAAAGCAGGCCCTTGCATCCATAGGCCAGGTGTCCCTCATGAAAATGTACAAGGAGACCTTCGAAAGGGCGTGGATGAAAGTAGGCCAGATACTCCTCACGCATGAAGATATAAAGAGCAAGACGAAGTGTTTAAATCTAATGAATACTATGAATACTTTGCTCGCCATGGACATTGTGCCCGTAATCAACGAGAACGACGCCCTCTCATTCAAGGAGATAAAATTCGGAGATAATGACAATCTCTCGGCGCTTATAGCCCAACTATGCTGTGCCGACCTCCTTCTCCTTCTTTCAGATGTGGAAGGTCTTTACGAGAAAGACCCTAACAAGTATCCTATGGCTAGGATGATCAATGTGGTGCCCAAGATAGATGCGGACATTGAAAGGCTCGCCGAGGGAACGAAGAGCGAAAAGAGCACCGGAGGTATGGTAAGCAAACTTGAGGCGGCCAAGAAAGCCGGTTTTTACGGTATCTGTACCAGGATAGTGCACGGAGATGTGCAGGATTGTATCATCCGTACTGTCGGGGGCGAGCAGATCGGGACCCTTTTCTTACCTGGAAAGAAACTTGCGAGAAGCAAGTGGTGGACTGCGTTTGCTTTCAAGCCCAAGGGGGAAGTTCGGGTCGACGAGGGCGCCGAACTGGCCATACTGCACCACGGGAAGAGTCTCCTTCCCTCGGGGATCACGAACATGGAGGGCGACTTCAATCGTGGCGAATGTATTGAGGTGGTGAATGCCTTGGGTGACATTATCGCGAAAGGCATCACCAACTATGCGTCGTCGGACATTCTTCGCATCAAGGGGCTGAAAAGCGCGGACATAGAGAGGAGATTGGGATACAAGTATGCGGAAGAGGTTATACACAGAGATAATATGGTGATCATATGAGACCTGAAGAACTTGCGAGGGCAGCAAAACGGGCGTCCGACATATGCGCCCATCTTACTACGGAGCAAAAAGAGAGGGCTCTTAATGCTCTTAAGGGAAGGATAATAAAGGAAAAAGAGTATCTTTTCAAGGAAAATGAAAAAGATATTGAAGAGGCGGTAGCGGCAGGTTTGGGAAAAGCCATGGTCGATCGCCTGAGGGTGGACAGGAAGGTAGTCAATGAAATGGCGACAAGCCTCGCGGATGTGGCCGTCCTGCCCGACCCTGTAGGCGAGATAGTGAAAATGTGGAAGAGGCCTAATGGGCTCCATGTCGGGCGAATGAGGATCCCTATTGGGGTGATCCTGGTGATCTACGAATCCCGCCCCAATGTCACCGTAGAGGCTTTCTCCCTTTGTCTGAAAAGTGGTAACTGCGTGATCCTGAAAGGCGGTTCCGAAGCGCACCATTCCAACATGGCCCTTTATCGCCTCATCAAGGAGGCGCTAAAGGAGGCGGCCATACCTGTTGAAGTGGCCCAGCTTGTCGAGACTCGGGACCGAGCTTATATATATGACCTTCTGAAGGTGGACGAGCTTATCGACCTTGTCATCCCGAGAGGCGGCGAGGCTCTCATTAGGAGCGTGGTTGCCGAGTCCCGCATCCCGGTGCTGAAACATTACAAAGGCGTATGCCATACCTTCGTGGACCTCACGGCGGATTTGGACATGGCCCGTAAGGTATGCCTCAATGCCAAGATACAGAAGCCTTCCACATGCAATGCAATGGAGACTCTTCTCATCCACGAAGGAATCGCAGAAGCTTTTCTGCCCGGCATGGCAGACCTGCTTACAAAACATGGCGTGAGAATCAAAGGCTGTGAAAGAACGCGTTGGATTGTGAGTGGAGCCGAGGTGGCCACCGAGGAGGACTGGTATGAAGAGTACCTTGACCTCATTCTTGCCGTTAAGGTAGTAAAAGATATGGACGAGGCGATTTCTCATATCAGGAAATACGGCTCAAGTCATACAGAGGCGATTCTCACATCCGATTACGGTAACTCACGGAAGTTTCTCCATGAGGTGAATTCTTCTCTGGTGCTTGTTAATGCGTCTACAAGGTTAAATGACGGTTTTCAACTGGGACTTGGAGCAGAAATGGGTATAAGCACCACAAAACTTCATGCCTTCGGACCCATGGGGCTTGAAGAACTGACGGTAACGAAGTTTATCGGTCTAGGCGATGGACAGTTGAGGACATAGGACATAATGGCGATCGGCATATTCGGCGGTACCTTCGATCCCGTACATATAGGGCATATGAGGGCAGCGGAAGAAATTAGGGAATCTTTCGGGATAGAGAAAGTTTTCTTTGTGCCAGCCTACATCCCTCCCCATAAGAGGGGGAGGAGGGTTTCAGATGTGGATCATAGAATGGAAATGCTCAGGATCGCCGTAAGAAACAACCCATTTCTGAGGCTTTCAGAGCTGGAAATCAGAAGAGGTGGGATCTCGTACTCCATAGATACCCTTGAGACGTTTGAAAAAAGATATGGGGAGTTATATTTTATCATGGGGCTCGACGCCTTTCTGGAGATTGATACGTGGCATCGCTACGAGGAACTTTTCTCACACGCGGACTTTGTTATCATGCTCCGTCCGATAGACAGGGACATTTCAGACTCTGCGATTCTCCCGGAAACCGTGAGACGACTGGTGAGAAAAATCGACGATACCACGCTCCTCCATACCACGGGGAAAAAGATATACCTGAAAAGGGTTACTCAGCTAGACATATCTTCCACGCAGATACGGGAGGCGCTGAGTCGGAACGAGTCCATCAGATACCTTGTGCCCGAAAGGGTCGAAAGGTTCATAAGCGAAAGGGGGTTATACAGGGCATAGTGGATACAAAGAAAAAGGCCTTATTGACAGGGAAGTTTGCTGATGAAAAGAAAGCACTTGATGTTGCCGTAATTGAGCTCGCAGGCCTCACCGATATTGCCGATTATTTCGTGCTGGCGAGCGGAACGAGCGACCGGCACGTGAAGGCTATTGCCGACCATGTGGAAAAGAATATGAAGGATGCCGGCATACGACCCTATTCAATGGAAGGGTACCAGCAGGGAAGATGGGTCATTATTGATTACCGGAATGTGATTGTCCATATATTTATGGAACAGTTGAGGGAGCTTTACGACCTCGAAAGTCTGTGGATAGAGGCAAAGAGACATAGAATAGAGGGAGAAAATACGCAATTTGAGGTGACCAATGGAGAACGAAAGGCTTGAGTACTTTAAAAAGATACTGCTGAAGACTCGTGCGGAAATCTTAAACAAGGCTAAGAGACTAAAAGAGGATTCCTACTCGTTGGGAACGGACGGTATTCAGGATATGGCCGATGCCGCAAGCAATTCATATACCTCCGACATCCTCATGAGCATAAGCGATAACGATCTGTATCTTTTGAAGGATATTGACGGGGCACTTGATAAAATTGCCCACGGTACGTATGGAATATGTGAGGATTGCGAAGAAAAGATTAACGAGAAAAGGCTTGAAGCAAATCCTGTGGCAAGGTATTGTATTACCTGTAAGAGACATATGGAAGAAAAAAGTGCGGAAAAGCGGGGGATTTAGTGAAATATAAGCTGTTCTTTTTCCTCTTTTTGCTGTTCTTCGTTTCTTATCTGGGTGCCTCTCGCTTGAACCCTGAAAATGTGAGGCTTTACGTAGGATTCGGCAAATTCTACGAAGGCAGTGTCGCCCACTTTGTGGCCATCTCCTTTGCTTTGGGTGTGCTTGTCTCAATCATTATCGGTTTTTTTTACGATATCAAGGATACCATAGTGAGGTGGAAAGAAAGAAGGAAGGAGAAGAAGCGGTCCGAGTACCAGGAGATTATAGAAAAGGCGAAGACATACGATCTTAAAGGTGACAGGGACAAGGCCATAGAGAGCCTTGGCCGTCTCTTGAAAAAGGCTCCCGATGTCGAGGAATCTTATACGGTCTTGTCGGACATGTATTCCTCCATGAAGGAATATGATAAGGCTGTTGAAATCCTTAATCTTGCGCAGGCACGCCTAGGTAAGAAAGAAGCCATCCTGCTCCGGGCCGTCAAAGCCCGGCTTGCAATGAAAGATATGCAGAAGGTCGAATCGGGACTTAAGGAGATTATAGCCCTCAACGAATCAAGCCTTGAAGCGCTCGTCCTCCTCAGAGATTTTTATATACACAGAAGAAATTGGGATCAGGCCCTTGAAGTAGAAAAGAAACTCCAGAAGTTCATAAAGACCGATGAGGAAAAGCGCAGACTCATAGGCATCAGGTTTGAGATTGCGAAAACCCTCTTTGAAAAGGGAAATGGCGACAATGAGGCCGTCTCCCGGGAAATGAAGGAAATAATCAACGAAAACAAGCGGTTTGTTCCAGCTTACGTGCTTTTGGCCGATGCATACAAGAGCATGGACAAAATGAACGAGGCTGCCAGAGTATATGGCCGGGGATGGGCTAAGACAGGTCATATGATCTTCCTTCTGAAGATGGAAGATCTTTACATTGACCGAGGAGACCCTGGAGTGATTTTGAAGATCTACCGGAGAATCCTTGACCTTTCCCCGAAAAATTATCTCACATCTTTTCTTTACGCCAGGCTCTGTCTTCGGTTGGAGATGATTGATGAGGCCCTTGATACGCTGAATATTCTCTTGGAAGAAGGGCAGGAATTTAGGGGATTGCACAGAGCGATGGCTGAGGGCTATATCCATCGTGGCTTGATGGAAAAAGCGGTGGAGGAGTTTAGGGTTGCCTTTCCCATGAAACAAATCTATATTCCTTTCACGTGTAACAACTGCCATTCGATGAAGGAGGAATGGACGGATTTTTGCGAGAGTTGCCTGAGTTGGAGCACCATCTGCGTCCAGAAAGGGAATTTCGTTCTAGCCGAGCCTACGGAAATAAAGATGCTCTCCGAAAGAGAGGACTGGGGAATGGAAGGACAGAGCTTATGATGGAAGACCTTATCGTATCAAATGAACAGAAGATAATCTTTCTTATACTGGATGGGCTTGGAGATATCCCGAACCCGCTTTATTCCTACCGGACGCCCCTAGAGGCGGCGCAGAAACCGAACATGGACAATCTAGCCTTGGAAGCTGGAATCCTCGGGCGCATGATGCCTGTTGGCGTAGGGATTACACCCGGCAGCGGCCCTGGACATCTGAGTCTTTTCGGGTACGACCCTGTCAAGTCTGAGATCGGACGGGGGGTTTTGGAAGTGCTGGGTCTTGATATGGACCTTAAAGACGGGGATCTCGCGGCGAGAGCTAACTTCTGCATCGTGAAGGAAGGCATAGTGACGGATCGCAGGGCAGGAAGGATCCCGACCGAAGAGTGTCGACGTATTTGCGCCATATTACAGGATGCCATACCGGAGGTGGATGGCGTAAAAGTCATTTTGAAGCCCGGCGAATCTCACAGGTTTGCGGTGATTTTCAGGGGTAAGGACCTTTCCGACGCCATTACGGATGCCGACCCGCACAAAGATAACAAAGCTTTTGCCCATTCCAGACCAAAGATTGAGACAGCCTCCTTTGCCGCAAAAGTTGTAAATAGTTTTATCGAAAAGGCCATGGAGGCCATAAAAGGAGAAAAGACGGCGAATGGAGTCCTCTTGAGGGGGTTTTCCATGAAGCCGGTCATCCCCGGCTTCCCATCGAAATACAAGATGAGTGCTCTTGCCATCGCAAGCTACCCAATGTACCGTGGCATTGCGAAGGTCTTGGGAATGGAGACGAAGGCCGTGCCTGAAGACTACGGGGATGCGGTCAGGATACTCAAAGAAAATTATGACGCATACCAGTTTTTTTTCCTCCACATCAAAGAGACCGATGTCGCAGGGGAAGACGGTAATTTCCCTGAAAAAGTGAAGGCCATTGAAGCGGTCGACCGGATCATTCCCGACATCTATAGTTTGAATCCACAGGTCTTGGTAATTACAGGTGACCATTCCACTCCGTGTCCCATGAAAGGGCACAGTTGGCATCCCGTCCCGTTGCTCCTCGTCACCAAAACCGGTGAGAGGGACGGTATGGTGTTCCATGAGAAGAACTGTGCTCGGGGAAGCATTGGCACAATATACAGCGCCCAGCTCATGTCTTTGGCTCTTGCTCATGCGATGAAGTTTGATAAATACGGTGCCTGAAGCGCTGAAAAGCGCGTTTGAGATTTTCTACCCTCTTCGCTGCGCAGGATGTGGCATCTGCGGATTCGTGTTTTGTCCGGAATGTATCGAAACTCTTAGAGTCGTGGAAGAAGCTTTCACATGCCCCGTATGTGGGCGATGGACGGGCAGGAAAACCGTGTGCGGCGAATGTATCGATGGAAAAAAAGGATTTCACGAAGGGTGTTACGGTTTCTACTTTGAGGGTAGATTGCGGGATGCGATTCATGCGTTTAAATTTGGAGGCCGGAAGGATGTAGGGAAGTTTCTTGTTTCCCTTATCAACGAGAAAATAACCTTTCTCGCTGGAGGTCTGGATGCGATCATACCTATCCCTGTCACGGAGAAGAGACTGAAAGAGCGGGGTTTCAATCAGTCTTTCATTATAAGCGAAGAAATTTCTAGAATTATCTCGCGCCCTGTCCTTCACAACGCGCTCAGAAAAAGGAAAGAGACAAAAGACCAGCTTACCCTGTCGAAGGATGAGAGGAAGAGAAACATAAAGGGCGCCTTTGAATTAAAGAGCATCCATGGGTTGGCAGGAAAAAGAATTCTCCTTGTAGATGATCTCTTCACTACAGGTTATACGGTGCGTGAGGCCTCGCGCATTCTTCTCGGGGGCGGTGTGGAACGGGTGACCGTATTTGCTCTTGCGCGGGCTGGGTCATGAAAAAGGTCCTCTGCGGATTGGTGACCTTTGCGGTGGTCGTCGTCGCTGCCATTCTTGTCACACAGAATCTTCCTTTCCTTAGCTCTTATGTTATCAGCAAGATCGCAGGGGGCAAGGTTGTAATATCGACAGTTGACCTTGCCTATGAGGATGGTCTTGTTTCAGTGGACCTGGGTGGTGTCAGCATAAGAGGAAAAGTTAACGGCAGCGTCAATAGCTGGAAATTGGTCTTTGATCTCCGGAGAGGGCTCCACTTCAACCATGTCGTCATAACAGGCTTCAACCTGAAAGTCTCTGATTTTAAATGTACAAAGAAAGAGTACTACATAGTCCCCACGGACCTTTTTGAGGCAAGGAACGGTATTGTTGTCTTCGGTGCCGAACCTTTCGCTGTCAAGGAGCTTGTGGTGGAGCATCTAAAAACAGGAAAACCTTTCCATTTCCGCATGGACATACAAAACAACGAAATCTTTGGAGTGCTTAAAATCAGGGGAGACGGGGTCCTTAAGGGTAGGGCCACCATAGTGAAAGGCAAAGCGAATGTAGTCGGCATGGATATAGGGCGGTGGACCGATAAGATGTCGGGTGTCGTCAACGGCGAAGGTTCCTTTGAGGCAGGCAAAGGCAAGTTGTCGGTGGATGGTTCGTTTCAGGTTGCCAAGTATGAATTGAAGATTGACGAGCTGAAGAAACACTGTTTTGACGATGTCATGAAGGGTAACGTGGTCGTGACTTTAGGCGGCGATAAGATTGATGTATTTGTGAAAGACGTCTGCTTCAAGGATGCACCTTTCAACGTTAGGGTACGGTTTGAGAAGGCTGACATCTCCGAAGTGAGACTTTCCTCGGGAGAACTCAATCTTGAGGTAATCAAAGACTATGTGAACCTGGATAGAATTGTTAAGGGAGGCTCGCGGGTCTGGGATTATGTCGGGGGCGGAACAGTGGAACTCAGAGAGCTTGTGTACTCGTCGAGCCGCCCGTTCAGAGCGGATATTAAAGTGACAGGGGTCCGTTCGGAATATAAAGACGCAGTTTTTACCGATATTGGAGGAATTCTCCGCTTTGATGAAAAGAAAGTGGATATCTCTGGCCTGAGGGGACATTTCAAGGAAAGTCTCTTTCAGGATATCTCCGCAACCTTCATCTTTGCGAGTGGCCGTGTCACGGCAAAAGGAGCATATGTCGTCGATCTTAGAGATGTTGCCTCCAAATTTGATTACCCTGACCTGACCCTGAAAGAGGGTATTGTGGAAGGTACGATGGCGTTTGAAAGACGAGCCGGAAGAGACCTTGACTGGTCCGGGGTGGGAATCCTGAGGAACGGCGAAGTGCGCTGGAGGAATCTCCCTTTCTCGACAAAAGGTATTTATCGCTTTACAAAAGATATGGTCACCTTTGACTCCTTTCAAATTTACGGTGGTGGCACCGACATAGTCGCGAAAGGTACTTGGAGCAAGAAGTCCATGAAGGTCAGCATTAAAGGCCGCCTTGACGCCGATCACGTGAAGCGGATTTCGCCTCTGCCTTTCAAGGCTAAAGGGACAGCCGGCGTTGACATATTAATCGAATCAGAAAACGATTTCCTCAAGGCTGCGGGCTCCATAGATCTGCGAAACGTCTCCTACGAGATCAAGGATGTAATGAGGAAGGAAGCAGGGATCCAGAATACCGTCGCTATCGATATTTTGAAAGAAGAAAAAGGCGTCCTCGTCCGGAGACTCAAATATGATCTCGAAGCGGTAGATATCGACCTCTCTGGAGATATTGGAGCCGACGGAAAGATGAACCTCCATGCGGCTATGAAGATCGACAGTTTCGAGAAAGCAGCCAGACTTTTTTACGTTACCGATGTCCTGGCAAAAGGCAAGGCGGAGATGGAATTGTCCATGGGGCAGGTCAATCTCAAGACCAGGGAAATACCTTACATAAAAGGCTATATTGATGTGAACAACGGAGTCGTCAGGCTTCCTTGGGTCGCTAAGCCATTTACGGAAATTACGCTCAGGGCTGATTTCAAAGGGGAAGTGTTTGATGTGAATATAGAGAGTCTAAGGTGCGGAAGCACCGTGCTCAGACAGGGAGCCTTCCATTTGGAAAGCTTGGAGTCACCTCGTTTCTTCCTGTCTCTCAACATGGAGACTTTCAATCTCGGTGATTTCAAGAAGGAGACTGAATTTAAGCTGAAATCCCTCAACCGGGACGGTCTTCTCGCCCGCGCGAAAGGTAGTGCCTCCTTGAGGGCTCATGAGGCCATACTTGGAGGAATTACAGGCGAGAATCTTCAAATAGCGAGTTCCCTGGAAGACAGGAAGATCAATTTCTCCGAATTCAAGGCGGGAATCATGGGAGGTCAAGCCGACTTCCATGGAAAAGTCGACCTTTCGGGGACCGAGCCGCAGTTACATGTGAGCGGAAAGCTGAAAACGGTGACGGCAGACCACATAGTGAGAGCTTTCGACCCTAACTCTCAAATCGTGCAAGGCGTTGGATCGGTCTTGGGGAACGTAAATTCCAGGGGCGTAACGCCTCAAGACTGGCTGAGAAACGTCGACGGGAATGTGACTTTTTACAGCCGAAACGGGATTATCAGAAGGTGGGCGATTCTCTCCAAAATATTCGGCGTGCTGAACTTTTACGACCTCTTGAGGGGTAAGGTTGATCTCAGGGCGGACGGCCTTGCGTACACAAAAATGAGCGCCCGCTTTCAGGCAAAAAAAGGCGTTTTCAGGACAGACAATTTCCTCATAGACAGCCCGTCCATGTTGATTACAGGCGTGGGAGACTTCGATTTTGCGGGAGATACGGTAGCGGGAAACATTACGGTGTCGCCCCTTGTGACCGTCGATATGTTTATCGATAAACTCCCGGTTATCCGTAGTATCCTTAAGAAGGAAAAGAGCGGATTCCTCTATGCGTCTTACGATGTGAAAGGCCCTCTCGGAGACCCCGAGGTTAAACTCAGCTTTGCGGATACGGTTGTCGGGAAAAGCTTGGAGATAATCAAGAATATACTTACGTTGCCTGCGGGAGTGTTCGAATGAAAATAGGGATTATCGGCGCGGGTAAAGTGGGGACAGCCCTCGCATATTCGATGAAAAAGAAAGGTCTCCATATCTCCGCCATATCCGATGTCAGCAGGGAGTCGCTCTCCTTGGCGGAGCGATACCTCGGGAAAGGTATTCTCTATACGGTAGACAACACAAAAGCGGTGAACAGCTCTGACGTTATCGCCGTGACGACGCAGGACAGGGAGATAGGAAGGGTAGCGGAGGAGATTTATGATAGTCCGGCCATAGTGGATGGCAAACTGTTCTTCCACACAAGTGGGGCCCGTCCGTCCTCGGTACTCACGCCCCTAGATGGAAAAGGGGCAATATTGGGCTCTCTCCATCCGCTCCAAACCTTTCCTGACATTGAGAGCGCCATCTGCGTCCTTCCGAGTACCTATATTTTTATTGAAGGCGCTGCCTCTGCCATCAAGGCGCTTACACGCATAGGCGAATCAATCGGTTGCAAGGTCGTAATTATTGAAGGGAGTAGAAAAGTATTCTATCACCTCTCGGCCGTCTTTGTCTGTAATCTTCTGTGCGCCCTATTCCACAGTGCAGAGTCCGTAATGGACAGAGCGGACATCGGACTTGAACCTTTTTATCCCATCATAAATGCCACTATTGACAATATAGAACGGGCAGGCCCCTTGGCTTCCCTAACGGGTCCCGTCATCCGCGGCGACATGGAGACTGTTCACGATCATCTGAAGGCGATAGCGGACATGGGTCTGGAGCGAGAAGTGTACAGAGCCCTCTCTCTCGTGGCCCTGGGCATGGCAAGGAAGAGGAATGTCCTCGACGAGGAGTTACTCAAGGCGCTTGAGGTTGTGTTGCGGAGCACCTGAGAAGCTGTGCCGTTCTTCCGTTCCATTGTTGTGCCTCCACTTCCTGCGGCCTAATTGTCGCGAAGACTTCCCGCAAGTATGGCGATGGTAACTATCAACGAAGAAGACTGAAATGGTCTTGGCCGATCCACAGGGCATTGAGGTGTGCAGATTATCTACAGCTTCCTGAAGGGTGATCAAGAAGCAGGGAGCCAGATTGGGAATTGCAAAAGATACGGCCTTTAGCCCAAGGAATTTCCCGGTTTTAATTTGCTCGGTTATATAAATAAAGAAACAGGAGTTTTGCGGAGGACCTCCATTGAGGAGATTTATCTACTTTGAGTGAATGGTTTTATTAGAGATTGATACGAGTGTGGATCGTACGCTATGGGTTGTCAATGAAAATCCGAGCCGCCACAAACAATCCGGCTCCTTGGCGCCAAGGCAACTGCCCGGAGGAAGGGCCAGATATTGCGAAAATGGAAGGAGAAAACTATTTAAAAGTTTCACGCGCCGACCGACGGCGTTTCTTCTCCATAATTACGTAAGTGACGATCACTCCCAGGATGAGACCGCAAAGAGCAGAGAGAAAGATCGCCACGGCTAGGGATGCTCCGAACTTCCAGAAGAGGAATGAGATGGCCACCGGGGCTGCATTCTGGATTGAGAAGATCGTGACAAAAACCACGATCACTACTGCCGCTATCAATGTTGTCATAAGGTTTTTTTCTCCTTAGTTGCAAATAAAAGAGGCCCGAAGGCCACTCCCGTCCTATTTCTTTGCCGGAAACAGTTTGTTCAAGAGCTTGCCTGACGGCGGTTTTATGTACAGGCTTATGTCGAAATAAAGGATAACTCAATCTTCCGACGAGAATCCACTCCATTGTGTCCATACGTGAGGAACGCAGGTTTTAGTCCAGTACGGCCCAGTCTCCGCAGAGCGTAGTGACGGTCCCGTAAGATGGCCTCCCACTTTGTTGCTCTCGTCCAGTAGTAAGATACAGCGGTAATAAAGAAGAATAACCCAGTCCCATGGCCGCGAGGCCCATAACGGATGACAGGAGTTCAGGCGGTCTCTTCGGCGTCCACCAGAAGGACATGAAAAGAAAGAGGGCTGTAAGGAAATACCCGAGATAGAGCATCGATTTGTCCGACACTTTCGGGGCCCACAGCTTGATGATATCGTTGGTTATGTTGGCGCTCATGATGAAGACCATAGCCGACAATGTTCCCAGGGTCGCACCGACAAGGCCGGTGAGATATGCGGCAAGAAGACCCGAGCCTCCCATGGCCCACGCGAGCATAGGCGCTGCGAGGTCGGCACCCCACTGTTTGTTTTCGAGCAGATTCTGGCCGAAAATGATCCTGGCCACGAGGCCGTTGCTTGAGCAGTCCAGCATGATCGGTATGCTCCCGCAGCGAACAGAGCCATAAAATATAACAGTAACCTCGTCTTGACAAGGATTTTATGCCGAGGAGTTGGCTTACGTTATTGAGATATTATTCAATTTTGTCAAAATCTGCTGTCTCCAAGAGAAGCCATTTTGGGTTAGTGTGGATTTGAGAGCAGGATTAGAACGGATTCGTGACCGTCATGTGGAAGAGATGCCGTTATGAGCCTTTTCGGCGATCCGTCTCTCCATTCTTTCAAAGAGGATCTTCTTTCCCTCATCAGACACTGAAAGCGTATCGGCTGAGCCTCTGTCGTCCGAAGAGGGCATGACGTTGGTAATGGTATCTCTTTTGTTTTTGAGATATGTTTTTATGACCGCTCCTACTTGATGGTCCGTTACAGTCATCTTTGACTTTCTCTCCTGTTTTTATTATCGCATGGTCTAATGAATTCTTAAACAGTTTTTTTTAGGAAACTTCAGCTCGGAAGAAGGCGGTCTCATCAAAGTAATGAAAACCGGAGAATGCCGGGTGAAACGGTAACCTGAAGGAAAGGAACCGACGCCCATTCGCCCCTCAATCTTTACCGCGCTCCGACGTGATCTTTCTGGCTCCTGTAAGACCCGGGTCCGTTTTGGGAAGTGTAACGCGGTGATCTCTCTTCCTGCGTCACGTATACTGACGGATGGAATAAAGGCGAAGCGGCCCTCAGGCAGTCTTGGTTCCATCTCGAAAACACTGAAGAATTTATCTATCATCCGGTTTATGCCCTTTAAAAAGTATGAGAAACGGATATGGATACTGCGCAACTTTCATCTCCCCGGGGTTTTTGGTTTTTCTTATATCAGGTGCAAATGTTTTGCTGTCATACATTCACCTTCATCCATTTCGGATTGATTGATTCATTGCGGTTTGCAGCAGAAAAACGCATTCTTTCGTCCCTCGCGGGAACTAACGGCGACCGGCAGCAGACCCTTGGCTCCAGGCGGCGCTTTAACCGGCCCTTGAGCTACGGGAGCGGTGAAATACATGACCTTAGTGTTCCCGCCAATCCGTTTCTTCCGCAATGTGCCTGGAGGAATGAACGATCTACGCCATTCAGCCTCCAGGCTTGACCGCTATCTTTCTGGTCTTCTGTACTTCGGTTTTTGGCATGATCAGTTTAAGTACCCCATTCTTGACCGTGGCCTCAATCCGTTCCTTGTCTATATCCTCGAAACGGTGAAGACCCTCTGATAGTCTCCCACGCCATATTCCGCATAAGCCAGTCTCATTTTTTCAGGTATTTCCGCCTCAACCTTCCCATAGATACTGAGGATGTTTTTCTCAAGGGTTATTCCTACGGTTTTTTCGTTGACCCCCGCCATATCGGCCACGACCGCGATGTGGTCTTTCCTTTCTATGATATCGACATCGGGATTGTATATCCTCCTGCCCGCCCTGGTGCGCTCGGCCTGGTTTGACTGTCCCACTTCTTTCTTTTGAATCTCTTTTGTCCTGCCTATCATACGCTTGTCCTCCTTACTCGCTCGTTATAGTTATCTTCTTCGGTTTCTCCGCCTCCGCCCTCGGCAGCGTTACATAAAGCACACCTTTTCTGAATTCTGCTTTCACTTTATAGGCTTCGACATTGTAAGGCAACTCCACGGCCCGTGAGAACTGGCCGTACCAACGTTCCCCCCTGTGATACGACTCATCCGTCGCCACAGACTCGGGCTTCCGTGAGCCATTTAGACTGAAACTCTTTCCGGCTACAGATATTTCGATCGTTCCGGGGTCAATACCAGGCATTTCGCACGTCACGAGCGTTTCGTCCGTGCCTTCCCATACATTCATCAGGGGAAACTCACCCACCGACGGCGAAGCGAATCTGGACAAGACCTGATTTATCTCATTCTCCATACACTCACATGGATCAAGTCCTCTTCTAAATGTTCCTAATCCCTCAGTCCACAACATGATGCACCTCCTTTATTTGCGGTATTTAGACTGCTTATCGTTTGTTCTTGCAGCGCATCTTAAGATGCCCCCCTCTAAGATTAGTCTTTTCACTGCACAGCGGTTTGTCAAGGGGGGGGTGGTGGCTAATGCCCGCGTATGCTGTATTTGCGGGTTTCTGTGGATGTCGGACAGTTGATTTTGTCTTTGGAGTGATTATATTAAATTATGCGCTGATTCCAATTAACATGTCGGCGCTAGCCGCCATAACGAGGGGGGATAAGCGCCACATACACGGATGAGGCTATTGATGGACGAGGTCAATCCGCCCGCGGGTCGGCAGACGCAAATCGATAACGGAGGCAACGAATGAACTGGGAAAAATTGACAATTAAAACACAAGAGGCTATCGCAGACGCTCAGAAGAAAGCAGAAAGCTGCAGTCACCAGATGGTGGACGGCGAACACCTGCTTTATTCACTGGTTGCCCAGAAAGAAGGTATTGTAAGGCCGATTCTTGACAAGCTCGGTGCAAGCGCGGATGCAATTATGGCAGACCTTGAAAAGGAACTCAGCAGGGTCCCCCGCGTGGAGGGAGGGTCTCAGGTCTATATATCTCCACGATTGAAACAGATGCTGAACATAGCCCTCACGGAGGCGGAAAGGCTCAAAGATGAATATGTGAGCACGGAACATCTTCTTATTGGTGTGTCTGAGGTACCGGAGGGTCCGGCTTTTTCCATATTGAAACGTTATGGCGTAAATAAAAATCAGATATACACGGTCCTCAAAGACATCCGCGGCTCACAGCGGGTAACGGACCAGGCTCCGGAAGATAAATACCAGGCGCTCCAGAGGTATACAAGAGATCTCACAGACGAGGCAAGAAAAGGGAAGCTTGACCCTGTGATCGGCAGAGATGAAGAGGTGAGGAGGGTCATGCAGGTCCTTTCTCGAAGGACCAAAAACAACCCGGTAATCATCGGCGAGCCAGGCGTGGGCAAGACGGCCGTCGTTGAGGGGCTGGCCCAGAGGGTCGTGGGCGGGGATGTGCCGGAGACGCTGAAAAATAAGAAGGTTCTTGCCCTTGACCTCGGTGCGATGTTAGCGGGTGCAAAATACAGGGGCGAGTTTGAAGACAGACTGAAGGCGGTTCTTAAAGAGATTGAAGAGGCCGCCGGGGCTATTATTCTCTTCGTCGATGAACTCCACACCCTTGTCGGCGCGGGAAGCGCCCAAGGAGCCATGGACGCCTCAAATATGTTGAAACCGGCCCTTGCCAGGGGGGAGCTTCGCTGTATCGGCGCCACGACGCTCGACGAATACAGGAAATATGTGGAGAAGGACGCGGCTTTGGAGAGGAGATTTCAGCCGGTGCTAGTAGGTGAACCTTCCGTTGAAGAGACCATTGCCATTCTGAGGGGGCTCAAAGAAAGATATGAGCTTCACCACAAGGTGAGGATCAAAGACTCGGCGCTCATTGCAGCGGCAACCCTTTCCCACCGCTATATCGCGGACAGGTTTCTCCCCGACAAGGCGATCGACCTCATGGACGAAGCTTCGTCAAAGCTCAGAATGGAGATCGACAGCGTCCCTACGGAAATCGATGAGATTGAACGGCGGATCATACAGATCCAGATTGAGATAGAGGCGTTGAAAAAAGAGAAGGACGAAGCTTCGAAAGAACGCAGGGAAAAACTTAAAGGTGAGCTCATTGATCTTCAGTCAGAGGCGGCAGGGAAAAGAGGTCATTGGGAAAAAGAGAAGGCTCTGATTACCGGCATTGCTGACGTGAAGGAAAAAATAGACAGGGCTAGGGTAGAGGCCGACGAGCTTGAGCGCAAGGGTGAGTTTGAGAAAGTAGCCGAGATACGGTATGGGCAGGTGCCGACTTTAGAAAAGGGACTCGACGATAAGAATGCGCAGCTTTTGGATCTGCAGAAAGACAAGAAGATGTTGAAGGAGGAGGTCGACGAGGAAGATATCGCAAAGGTAGTCGCCAAGTGGACTGGCATACCCGTATCCAAGATGCTTGAAGGGGATATGGAAAAGCTTATCAACATGGAAGACAGGATACACCGCAGAGTGATAGGACAGGATGAGGCGCTGGAAGCGGTTGCGAATACTATAAGACGGGCACGGGCAGGACTTCAAGATCAGAACAGGCCCTTGGGCTCATTTCTTTTTCTAGGGCCCACTGGAGTTGGCAAAACAGAGCTTGCGAAAGCCTTGGCCGAGTTTCTCTTTGACGATGAGCAGGCGATTGTTCGTATAGATATGAGCGAGTTTATGGAGAAGCACTCCGTGGCTCGCCTGATTGGCGCTCCGCCCGGTTACGTGGGATATGAAGAAGGAGGATACCTTACGGAAGCGGTGAGGAGGAAACCTTACTCCATTATCCTCCTTGATGAGGTGGAGAAGGCCCATCCCGAAATATTCGACGTACTCCTCCAGGTCTTGGATGACGGGAGGCTCACGGACGGGCAGGGAAGAACCGTTGACTTCAAGAACTCGGTCATCATAATGACCTCGAATATCGGGAGCCAATGGATTACTGACCTTGAAGGTAAAGAATATGAAGAAATGAAGAGACGGGTCATGGAGGCGGTGACACTCCACTTCAAGCCGGAGTTCTTGAACAGGATCGACGAGATGATAATCTTCAGGTCGCTTACCGTGGACGATATCAGGCGGATTACGGACCTGCAGCTCGCATATCTGTCGAAGAAGATGGAAGAGAGGGGGGTAGAGCTTACGTACACGGACAAGTTGAAGTCGATGATCGCGAAGGAAGGCTACGACCCGGTCTACGGCGCCCGTCCGCTAAAACGGCTCATCCAGAAAAAGATCCAGGACTCCCTGGCGCTGAGGGTACTGAAGGGCGAAATAAAGGAAGGAGACAAAGTAAAGGTGGGCGCCGACGCTAAAGACGACGCAGTCTTCGAAACTGCGTAAAAGGCGAGTAGAGTATCGCAGACTGGCGGAGGATCACAGCCACCGTGTCGTCTCGTTACCAAAAAGGACACCCGGAGGAGGTTTACTTGTTCACTACTCTTAAAACCGTACACAAATAATTTTGCTGTCATTCCGGGCTTGATCTCCGATAAAGTTATTTGAGGACAGGCCCGGAAGCCATTGTTTTTTCTAGTTTCCTCTTGACTAAATCCCCCGGATGTTATAGATTTGAGGGCCATTATAGTTTGAGGTCTGTAGGCGCGTAGCTCAGTGGGAGAGCGCTACCTTGACACGGTAGAGGTCAGGGGTTCAATACCCCTCGTGCCTACCATTTTTTGACGTATTTACAAGGATCTCCGAGGAATGTCCCCGGATGTTCGAATTTTCCCGCTTTACCGAATGTGAGATCTGTTTGAGTGGTCAGTTTGATGCCAGGGCCATCTCTGCTATATATTCCTTCCGGTAATGGTTCGTACAGGTTTTGTTGATCATGTCGAGGCCACCGGATACTATTGTACTCTTGTCTCGTCTCAGCATCCTTGTAATTTCGCCTTGAATTACCCCTTCCAATGGCATTCGTTCTTTCTATCTCAAGTATCCCCCCTTTTTTCTGTGCACTGTGGTATCATTGGGCCCGTTTATCGGGTTATCTCCTGTGCTTGTTGGCGTAGCTATTTGCAGCTACCTGCAGTTTACAGGCAGTTGCTACGCTGCGTTATCATTATGCTCCTCTTAGGGGCTTAGTTTTTCACTCGGGAAAAAGTAGAATAAACATTACGTGTTTCAAAGATTCTACTTGACAACCTCAGCGTGGCTCACTATAATGTAATCTGTCGAATATTTTAGAAAGCAGTTTTGGAGATTCTTAAATGAACGACCGTATCCGCATAATTAGCAGTTTTTTTAGCCACGAAGCCTTTCTCGCTTCGTTTTTGGGCCGTTTACCTCTACAGAGCCGATTGTTTATAGGAGTGTGCTGAGATTATAGATAACTAGCGGCAAAAGTGCGCACCCATGGCAATTGATGAGGTTGCTGTGGATGCGTTTTCTTTTGTAATAAAAAAACGGAGGAAAACAGCATGAAAGAGCCAACCCAACCCATCCGCGAGGAAAGCATGGACAAAACCCCGGCCCCAGTCCCCAAGGAGTGGGCCAATCCAACCCCGGCAGGACTCGTGGCCCTTGCAGTAGCCTGTTTTGCTTTTTTTGCATTGCTAAACGGTTATGTCGAGAAATCAGCCATGCCTTTGATTGGTTGCTGGCTTCTCGGTGGTTTCGTCATCCAGATTGTTGTCGCGCTTCTCGACTTAAAAGGCGGAAACTACGCGGGAGGCAACACGTTCCTTTTTTTTAGCGCTTATTTTATGTTTGTCAGCGGCTTGGAAATGTTTCTCAAATACAACGGCATTGCATCCGGCGCGCCGCTTGATTCCCGAGTCGATGGCTATACGTGGCTCGCCCTCACCTTGGTCGTATACCTTTGGACGCCAGCTTTTTTGAAAACATTCAATTTATTATCCATAGTCGTGCTTGCACTTGATGTAGCGCTGCCGTTCATAACGCTTCTTGACCTCAAAGTTTTACCGCATAGTTATGCGTGTGTCCCGGCGTTTGCCCTGCTTACATCGGCGCTATTTGCTATCTATCTCGGCGCGGCGCTTGTCGTGAACACGACTTTCGGCAGGACAATATATCCAGTAATAGAGGCAAAGAAAAAATAGATAGGTGTTTTGGTTAAAGCTATATTTTACAGTCAGAAAGGGCGATAAGGTAGATCGGTATTTGGAATGAAACCGGTGAGACGATTGATCGTGGGCAAATTAGAGCGATTCAACGGGAAAAATTTATTCCACCGTTGAAAACATATAGGCGAATGTACTTTATTGCCAGAAAAGGGAACAGGTGAAAGATACAACCGGGGTTACATTAAAACGATGGATAGCCTTCGTGGCCTTTCGATTACTGCAAAAAGCAGGATTTGATAGAACATGCTTTTAGTTGCTGTACCGATATTGAGGACACAGTGCGCATACGCGCCTTGTCTGGCGCCGCTCCAACACGATTTTGGGGAACGAGGCAAACTCCCCGCTACCCCTGTTGGCGCTATTGATGTTGTTGCTTTGCTGATGGCAGTAAAACAGATGCCCTTCTCACGGAAAAATACTTCCGTGAGAAGGGCGCAAAATAGACGCTTCCTTATGAGCCGCGAGGCCGCCGCGTTGATATAGTAAAACTTAAACTTATGCAGATGGCTTTCCCTATGGATGTGCCGACTACCAGATGAGCGCGGAAACCGCTGAGATCACTCTCTAATTGACGGAATTTTTTTAACCTGGTATCATCATTCTGGTTCCTGCAGGATCTCCTTGTTGATTTTATTTGTCTGTGCAGCAATTTTGACAAACAGGAAGCCCGAATTTTATGGACTGAAAAACTTTTGTAGCGAACGGACTATAAGGGATCTTGCAAGTCGGATGAACCGGACCTAATCGGGTACGTGGTATAAGGGGGCTGAACGAGAAAAGCGTATATTGCGATGACTTACTGAACCGATAGGTTCGGCTCATGGGCCTTGCATGGGGTGGTGAGGCTGCTATCTTGCAAAGCATATGAAATCGTGCGTGCAAGAATAGCTTTAGACTGGTGATGAGCAGGTGATGGATGAGGTTCTGGAGATGATTTTTCGCCTTATCCGGGAAACCTGCTCTGATTTTCTTCCATGATCCAAGGATCGGTGCTACCTGAAGGACATTGGTTTTTTTATTCCTCGTAGGGGGAGGGAGGCATGACAGACATAGCCGCAAAAACATATGGAACGGAATCCGTAATTCCCGTCTACGGCATGGCGTGTGAACATTGTGTGATGCGGGTCACAAAGGCGCTTGAAGCGCTTAATGGCGCACAGAATGTCCAGGTCTCGCTTTCCGCAGGACGAGTGAAGCTTGCTTACGATCCAGATCTTTTGGATATGAATGACATATATCGGGCGATTGAAGACGCAGGGTACTCAATCAGACCCGCCGGGGAAGGCGTACCTGAAGCGGAGGAAACCGGTATTGCGAAGGTGCCGCCCCATGAAGAAGCCGGCATTCCGGATCACAAATCTTATGCCCATGCTGTTTCAACAGAGAAGAAGGAGAGGTTCAAGGTCAGCGGCATGACGTGTGCCAACTGCGCCCTGACCATTGAGAAAAAACTCCGCGCCGCCAGAGGCGTATCCAAGGCGGTCGTCAACTTTGCAACCGATATGGTTACCGTTGACTATGATCCTGAGATGACCGATTTGTACGTAATCTTCAGCCAGATCAGAGACGCAGGCTACATTCCCCTTGAGGGCCGGGAAGAGGAACAAGACGGCGTTGCGCTCAAAGAGCGGAATTGGCTCATTATA
Source organism: Syntrophobacterales bacterium (assembly GCA_031274925.1). NCBI lineage: Bacteria > Pseudomonadati > Thermodesulfobacteriota > Syntrophobacteria > Syntrophobacterales > Syntrophobacterales bacterium. The sequence continues at coordinate 48,557 of JAISPL010000030.1, forward strand.
AGCGCCATCCTCTCGCTGCCGCTTATGCCAATGATGTGGTTCCTCCCCATGTCGCCGCTGCTCATGTATGCCATGTTCGTCATGGCTACAATCGTACAGTTCACGGCCGGAGCCACCTTTTACAACGGAGCGTATCACGCGCTCAAGAACAAGTCTGCAAACATGGATGTCCTTGTAGCTATGGGGATCTCTGCGGCATACGGCTACAGTGTGCTGACAACCTTTCCTCAAATCTTTTTTCACGGGCCTACCTTCTTTGATGCCTCGGCGGTTCTCATTACCTTCGTGCGTTTCGGTAAATATCTGGAGGCTAAAGCCAAAGGGCGGGCGGGTCAGGCACTCAAACGTCTTCTTGAGATGCAGGCTGACCGGGCTCGGCTCCTTGTAGACGGCGAGGCGAGGGACGTGGCGGCCTCTGATGTGCTTACGGGAGATGTTGTTCTTGTCAAGCCGGGCGAGAAAATCCCGGTGGACGGTGAGATCGTGGAAGGAGAGACGAGTATTGATGAATCGATAGTCACTGGTGAGTCCATTCCCGTAGAAAAAGGCCCAGGCGATAAAGTGATAGGGGCGACCATTAATACATCGGGGAGCATCAAAGTCAGGACCTCCAATACTGGAAAAGATACGGTCCTTTCCAGTATCATAAGGATGGTGGAAGAGGCGCAGGGGGAAAAACCGTCCATACAACGATTGGCTGACACGATCTCCAACTGGTTTGTTCCGGTTGTTGTCGCCATTGCGGCAGTCACGTGCGTCACTTGGTATTTTGTGTTTCATAGCACCATTGTCTTTGCTTTTACCGCTGCAATCGCAGTTCTGGTCGTTGCCTGTCCATGTGCGTTGGGGCTCGCAACGCCCACGGCGATCATGGTGGGAAGTGGCGTAGGGCTTAACCGAGGTATTCTTTTTAAGTCCGCCGTAGCACTGGAGAGTGTTTCTGGCCTGCATGCTATCGGTTTTGATAAAACAGGAACTCTTACCAAAGGCGTTCCTGAAGTGACGGATCTTAAGCCAACTGAATCCGGCCATGAGGAAGACCTCCTGAGAATAGCATCCGCAGGGGAAAGTCTTTCTATCCATCCTCTTGCCCAAGCGGTAGTGCGCCGTGCAATGAAAGAGGGGATCGCAGTAGAAGAAGTCCGGGATTTCAGAGAAGAGAGAGGGCACGGTATCATCTGCTCTTACGGGGGTGTCCCGCTGCTCATAGGCAATATGAAGCTCATGGAAAGCCACAAGATCGACGTGAGCCCTGTGAAAGGCGAATTCAGAAACCTCACGGAAGCAGGAAAAACTACCATGCTCGTCTGTCTTGACGGTCGCACCTTGGGCGTGATCGCCCTTGCTGATACCCTCAAAGACAACAGCAAAGAAGCAGTAAAACGTCTTCATGATCTGGGCTTGAAGACCTTTATGGTTACGGGAGACAATAAAAAAGTTGCAGATGCGGTAGCAAGCCAAGTTGGCATATATGAAGTTACGGCTGAGATCTTGCCTGAGGACAAGATCAATACTGTAAGGAGGTATCAGGAACGGGGATTGAAAGTCGCCATGGTCGGGGATGGGATCAATGACGCTCCAGCACTAGCCCAGGCTGATATCGGTATCGCCATAGGTTCCGGAACCGACGTGGCCAAGGAGACCGGCGACGTTATCTTGGTCCGGAATGACTTGCTGGATGTGGAACGGGCCATTCGGCTGGGCCGGAAAATTTTGGGTAAGATCAGACAAAACCTGTTCTGGGCCCTCATTTATAACGTGATCGGTATTCCCGTGGCTGCGGGCGTCCTCTATCCCGTGACGGGAAACCTTCTGCCGCCGGAATGGGCAGGATTAGCAATGGCCCTTTCATCTGTATCTGTGGTAGCGAACTCGCTGCTTCTCAAGACGTATGACAAAAAACTCTTTGGTTGACGGAACCTCCAGGAGCTTGGCTCCCAAAGTTCCGTTTTCGGTTCGATCTATTTCCAATCTACCTACGCATATTCTGTAGAACGGTTCTTTGTCGTGAATTGTTGTTCGCTGAACGTGATAATATAGTCTAAGCTGAAGTCAAAAGTCCTCGTCTAGTATCCTATCGCCTTGGCATAGCGTAGATGCGTGTTAACTACAATCCAGTCATAGACGGCCTCGGCTTTTGCGAGCACGATATTTTTGCCTTTAGTGATACTACTCGTCGCCAATGCCCTCATCGAACGTTCCGCAGAGGCGCTACAATCATTCAGAGTGAAGCAATGGGCCATCTCGGTTTGTGAAGCCGATAATTTCCTGTCGTTAAAGTTTCCGGTAGCACGTTCCCTTCTCGTCATGTCAAATTTGTAGTTTGGTGTTCTCAATGAAGAAGGTCCATCCCATTCGACAAAAGTATGATATTCTGTATTGTTCTTCTATGTAAGCATTGGTACCGTCATAATTTGCAGGAAATCTCCGCTGCCCGTCTTTCTGCTTCCATGCAGGCCCGTTTGAATATGGCTTACCTTGATGCCTTATATATGGAATTCCAGTTCATTAACAGGTAAAATATGGATGGGGTATCCTTATGAAACTTACCCGGACGGTAATTGATAACCATACTGTTCGTTGTTTTCTACTTTACGCAACAAATAAGAAAAGATTCGAACAATCTACCGCCTGGTATGTAAGGTCAATACCATAATATCGGAATGGAATATGTCGGAGGCTGTGAGGACGGTCTGATAGACGACCAGGTGACGGTCGCTACGAGTGTGGGTTCAATGATGGCAACACGACAGACAGAAAGCATGCCGGACATTCTCAAAAAGATCAATTGCTCGACATTTTTGTCTGATTCCTCTCCTCCGAATGACAAAATAGGATGTCAGTTTGTCCATCCTATCTTATTTTACATTAATATTCCGCTCGGTTTTGAGATATTTATCGTGGCATGACCTTTGCTTCAGATAGGGTAAACCCTCTGGCGCTGTATGTTACCCATGGTTCGCCCAGAACGAGGGTATTGGTTCCATGTATCGAAAGGAGATTCATATGAAGACACTCATTATGGTAATTGCGGTGATCACGTTAATGGCGGGATGTGCAGTTGTGCCAGTTGCGCCCTATCACAGACCCAGTCCCTATTATGGGCCTTATTACTCCGCTCCATCAGGGTATGGGCACTACGGACACTATGGGCCGCGGCATGCAAGGCCTTATGGGCATGGTTACTATCCTGGCGGGCATTACGAATATCGCGGCCATTAATTGGGCACTCAAACCCAGAGTTCGGCTAAAGAAGAAAGATAAGGCAAGGATTCTGATTCTATCCAGCGGTGTTGAGGCCTTCAAAAAGACGAGTCCCTAGTCAGGTAAAGACACACGTAAGTGTCTGTACTGCGACCTTGCTCAGGCAGGCCTTTTCGGTGCGAACCTTTCTTTGGCGAACCTTATTTTGAAGAAAGCTGATTTGTAAATTTTACTGTCTATCTCCTCCTCCTCAATTGACAGGACTGGGTGTTTCTGGTACATTGGCCTATGCCGGTACACCATCATTTACCCAAAGAAGGGATGCTCTACCAGCGCGACCAGTACGCCAAAGGCGGTGCCGGCCACTGGTACTGGGACTTCCGTGACTCCTACGTTTTCTCCCGCATGCTCCCCCACAATACCTCAATACTGGACGTCGGTTGCGGTGAAGGCATTGCCCTGGAAAAACTGGTCAGAATGTATCCTGACCGCCAGGTTATTGGTGTTGACCTTGAACTTGAAAACATCAAAATCTGCCGTAAATTTGGCCTTACTGCCGTCTACTCGGATGTGAATTCCCTTGCCTTGCCTTCCTCCCGTTTCGACTTCTGCATCATGATTGACATCCTTGAACACCTGAAAACTCCCAGCGAAGCGGTACATGAGGTTTACCGCGTCCTCCGACCAGGCGGGAGGCTCGTCATTGTCATCCCGAACGACAGGAACTTCTTCCTTTCCCGTCTTGCCCTCGGTATGATCAAAGAGGCGTTTTACGAGGTGGGTCATGAAAAGCAGTGGAAACCCAGGGATGTGATTAAACTCCTCACCGACACAGGGTTCCGTATCGCAGGACGAAAGAGCGTTCCCTTCTTGTTCTGGCAGACGAGCCTCCACCATATCGTGACGGCCGAAAAAGTGCTTTCGGGAGGGCTGGATTGAAAAGCATGAACTGGCAGTTCGTCTTTGGCCTCTATCTCATCACGTTTTCCATAATGCCCTACGTCCTCCACTATTACATTTTCGGGGATGACAACAAGATCTTTCTTGATCTCCCTCAATACATTGCTTTCGTTCCCATCCAGATGTCCCTCGTTGCCTTGGTCATAGGCCGGCTACTCATCATCCTGGTCAGGGAGAAACGCACCTCCATTAACAAGCTGAACATGGCAATATGGGGTCTTTATGAGCAAGGTGTGAATGGGCCTGTTTAGGTATTTCTCCCTCTTTCCCAATGCGAAGGCAGAATGTTGCTGATGGTGAGACGATGCGGATAACAAGGCGTGCGTCCGAAATCACCCCTTTCTATGTCATGGAGCTTCTCGAAAAGGCGAAGGCAATGGAGGCGAAAGGCGAGGATATTGTCCATATGGAGGTGGGAGAGCCTGATTTTCCGAGCCCCGCCCCGGTCAAAGAGGAGGCCATGAAGGCGATCAGCGAGAACCGAACCTTCTATACCCATAGCCTCGGCCTTCCTGATTTAAGGGAAAGAATTGCCCGGTACTACCTTGAATCTCACAATGTGAACATCTCCCCTGAACGGATAGTTATTACGAGCGGGACGTCAGGGGCTTTTCTGCTTTTGAGTGTTGCGCTTGTTGAGCGTGGAGACCTCCTTGTTCTCTCTGATCCAGGCTATCCCTGCTACAAGAACTTTGGCGCCATTGTCGACGCGGTCATTTTGCCTCTTCCGGTATCACACGAATCGAACTATGCCTTAACGGCGAACCATTTTCGTGATGTGAAGGAGGAACCCAGGGCGGTGATAATCTCAAACCCCTCCAATCCTACAGGCAGTGTATACGGGGAAAAGACACTTTCTGACCTTTACCAGTTCCTGTCCGGAAATGGTGTGTCGTTGATCGTGGACGAGATATACTCGGGCCTCTCTTACGGTTGCAAGGTAACCACCGCGCTTGCCATCTCGGATGAGATAATCGTGGTGAACGGTTTCTCGAAGACGTACGCCATGACCGGCTGGAGATTAGGTTGGATGGTCGTACCCGATGTACTCGTGAGGCCAATACAGAAAGTTGCCCAGAACGTATTTATTTCTCCGCCGTCAATATCTCAGTATGCGGCTATTCATGCCTTTGCCGTAAAAGAAGAGCTTGACCGTATGGTAGAAACTTACAAAAAAAGGCGCGATTTTATGCTGAAAAGACTTAAGAAGCTTGGTTTTCGTATACCCGTCGATCCCCAGGGTGCATTCTATATTTATGCAGATATAGACAAATGGAACATGGACAGTATGGTCTTTGTTGAGAGGGCGCTCCGGGAAGCGAAGGCTGCAATTACCCCTGGTTACGACTTTGGATCCTTCAGAGCTTCCTCCCATGTCCGCTTCTCCTATGCAAACAGCATGGAACGCCTTGCCGAAGGGTGTGACAGACTTGAGGCATGGCTGGCCGATCGTTAGTTTAGCGCTCGTCTCGCGTTTTGTTGCGTCCTTACGTGGCGTATCCGTGGTAAGAGAGCGGGGGGAGGAGAGGCATATTATAGGTAAACGGATAGTATGGAGGTGGTGAAATGGCAACAGGCATGCTAATAGGTGCTTTTATAACAGGCATTCTCCTCGGCTTTTCGGTCGCCTGGGTCCTGGCGATGTTCAAGTTCCACCGGTCTATGGTCGATTTGGAGGGCAAGACCCGTGGCGCCGAGGCGGTTCTCAATGAATTCAGACAACAGATCGACGCAAAAGACCACGAGGCCATGGGCTTGCGTAATGAAATAGCCCTTGAGCAAAGCTCAAAAATTGAGGCAGTCACCAGACTCGAAGAGTCAAGGAAGAGTCTTGAGGGTGAGCGGCAGCTCCTCGACGTCATGAAAAAAGAGATGACCGACACGTTTAATGCTCTGTCCTCTGCGGCGCTGAAAAGCAGCAGCGAGGATTTTATCAGACTCGCCTCCGAGCGTTTAGGAAAGGTGATTGAGACGACCAAGGGAAAGCTTGGTGAACACCAGGTGGCCATGGACGGAATGATCAAACCGCTCCACGAAACGCTCAAAAAATACGAAGAACAGATAAGGAGCATGGAAGAAGGACGGCTCAAAGCATACGGAAGCTTGGAAGAGCAATTGAGGACCCTGGCGTCAACCAATGAAAGCCTTCAGAGGGAGACGAACAATCTGGTCTCTGCATTGAGGAAGCCCCAAGTCAGGGGCCGATGGGGGGAGATGCAGCTCAAGAGGGTCGCGGAGCTGTCGGGTATGTCGATGCACTGTGATTTCACAGAGCAGGTCTCAGTGGACACGGATAAGGGTAAGGTAAGACCCGATATGGTTATCCATCTGCCTTCCGACCGGGAGATCGTAGTCGATTCAAAAGTATCCCTCGAAGCATATCTTGATGCAACGGCGGACCAGACAGAAGAGAGCAGGAAAGTAAAGCTGGAAAGGCATGCCCAGCAGGTAAGGACCCATATGAATCGCCTGTCATCAAAGGAATACTGGAGCCAGTTCGATAAATCCCCGGAATTTGTGGTCCTCTTTATCCCCGGCGAATCCTTCCTCGGGGCGGCCCTTGATATGGACACGACACTCATCGAAGACGGTATCCAGAAGAATGTGATTATAGCAACCCCGACTACATTCATCGCCCTTCTGAGGGCGATCGCCTTCGGGTGGCGGCAGGAGCAGATCACAAAAAACGCCCACGAAGTGAGATTGTTGGGCCGTGAGCTCTACGAACGTGTTTCTAAGATGACAGAACACTTGGACGCCTTGGGAAATGCCATAAGAAGAGGTACGGAGGCATATAATAAGACAATAGGCTCCCTGGAGGCCAGAGTCCTGCCTTCGGTGAGAAGATTCAAGGACCTTGGTGTAGAAGGCACGGAGATACCTTTACTTAAACAGGTGGACAATTCTCCCCGAAAAGTGGAGACCATGGCGGAAGACACAGACGGATAGCAGAGTTGGATACACTTAATGCAAACTTAAGCCTAATAGCGAAGGCCTTATAAAACGGTCGGCTGAAGCGAAAAGAGAGACAGGAGGAAAGATGCAAGATGAGGAAAGACTGAGAATTGTATTCAAACGACTCATCGAAGAGATGGGGTATTACGACGAAGAATTTGCCGGCTGGACTGAACTTGCACACAACGCGGGGCTTGATGCTGCGGCGAGATTAATAGAGGAGGCGCAGAAATCAATACGGTCAGGAAACCTGGCCTTAAAAACCGCCTTGGAATTGATACGCTAGAGTCTGCGTTTCCGCTCTTCCTTGTATCCTAATCCTTTTATCATCGGGAGTTGACCTTAAAGACCTTCACTTCGTCGTCCTTCGTTGCCCCGACCTTATCCTGAAAACTTCCCTTAAAGTATCCGAACTCTAGGTATCCAGAGCTGCCGAAAAGGCATGTGAAATCGTTTTCGTAATAGCTTGCCGAGATGTTGGAGAAGGACATAGCGCCTATCTCAACCTTAAATGAGATTCCTTTCGCAAAACCGCGGAGTGTATCTTCGGAGATATTGGTGATCCCATTTCCGAACCTGTCGAATCTCACCACTTTTCCTTTGAGTACCTCGCCTTCAGTGATAGGAAGGAGACCGCCCAAGCAGACCGGATCGTCTATCTGACGTCCGAAGGCCACGGGAAGCTCCCCTTTAGAAAGATGAGCGGCCACGGGAGAAAATATGTCCCTCCCATGAAATGTGGAGCTCACAGTGGGAAGCATGAATTCAGGATTCTCTATAACGTGCGCAAAGGGGGTTTCGCCCATGACAAGACTGAAGATGCCGTTATCGGGCCCGACAAAAATATGGTTATGGCTAAGGATGATAATGGGTCTTCGGGCGCTTCCCACCGTGGGATCGACGACCGCGATATGCACGGTTCCTGCAGGGAACCAGCGGTAGTTCTCATGGACGAGAAAGGCACCTTCCCTGATATCCTGAGCCTCCACTGTATGGGTTATATCCACAATCGCCGCATTGGGGTTAATTGAGAGGATTACCCCCTTCATGATGCCTGCATAGGCGTCTTTCATTCCGAAGTCCGTGAGAAGGGTTATGATTTTCACGATCAGGGCGAAAACAGCATGGCTATCTGTTTTTTGAAGGGCCTATTAACGATGCCCTTCTCCGTTATGAATGCGGAAATGTACTTTGATGGCGTGACATCGAAGGAATAGTACCTCGCCTTTACGTCCTGAAGGGTGACGAGAGTCTTCCTGAAGTATTTAACTTCCTTTCCGTCCCTCTCCTCTATATCGATTTTGTTCCCATTATTAAGGGACCAGTCAAAGGTCGAGACGGGAGCTGCGACGTAAAAGGGAATTTTATACTCTCTGGCTGCGAGGGCTATCATGTATGTGCCTATCTTATTTGCCGTATCGCCATTCCCCACGATCCTATCCGCCCCCACAATCACTTTATCGATGACCTTGTAATAGCAGAGAATGCCTACATGGTTGTCCGGGATTAGTTCAACGTCAATCCCCAGGTTTTTAAGCTCGAAAACGGTGAGACGGGCACCCTGGAAGTAAGGCCTTGTCTCCGTGGCAAAGACTTTTATTCGTTTCCCGGCATCATGGGCAGCCTTTATCACGCCGAGCGCGGTGCCGTAGCCGCCTGTCGCAAGAGCGCCGGCATTGCAGTGGGTAAGAATGGTGTCTCCGCTATCAATAAGCTCCGCGCCGTAACGGGAAAGGAGTTGATTATTTTCTACATCTTCGCCGTGGATGGCCATAGCTTCACGGGTGGCATATTCGAGGAGGAGGGGGTTGTCCAGGTAGACCCGGCATTTGTTCTCCATCCGCTTGACTGCCCATGCGAGGTTGACTGCCGTGGGCCTTGTCGTGATAAGCGTTCGACAGATGAGTTCTAGTTCGGATAGGCTGACGTGTCTCTTTTTTTGAAGTATCCTGGCAATGCCGATGACTACGCCATAAGCGGCTGTGACGCCAATGAGGGGGGCGCCCCTTACGACCATTTTTCTGATGGCCGCTACCACATCTGTAAGTTTGGTGCACCGGACAAATTCTTCCCTGAAAGGAAGTTTCCTCTGATCAAGGACGAAGAGAGAACCGTTTTTCCAGTATATGTGATCGGTCACGACGCCGCCCCAGCATCTTTATTTTTCCGGATGATCTGCCGCTTAGGCGAGACGCTGGTCATTTTTCCTTCAGTCTCCTCAGGAGAAGATCGTTTAGGAGCTTGGGATTTGCCTTTCCTTTGGTTTCCTTCATCGCCTGCCCCACAAAGAATCCGAGGAGTTTCTCTTTTCCTGCCCTGAAGTCGGCCAGCTCCTTAGGGGATCTTTCCAAAATTGCGTCTATAGTGGCGATGAGAGCGTTTTCGTCTGAAATCTGAATCATTCCTTTTTCCTCGACCAACCGCTTAGGGGATATGCCCCGCTCATAGAGCTCGTGGAATATTTCTTTGCCTATCTTGATGCTTATTGTCTCCTCCTTTATGAGGGAGAGTAGCTCAGCGAGGTGCGCGGGAGCAAGAAGCGCATCTTTCAGCGACAGGTTTCCCGTCTTCAATTCTCTCAAAAGTTCGGTCATGATCCAGTTACTCACGGTCTTCGGTTCATTGAAAAACTTCAAGGTCGCTTCAAAATAGTCGCCTAGCGCCTTGTCCGACACGAGTATCTCCGCATCATATTTAGGAAGACCGTAGTCGCTCATAAACCGCTCCATTTTCGCGATGGGCAGCTCGGGAAGTCTCTTTCGTATATCCTCTACCCAGGCGTTGTCAATGGTGAGCGGCAGGAGGTCGGGCTCAGGGAAGTACCTGTAGTCATGGGCTTCTTCCTTGCCTCTCATGGAGTAAGTTACTCCCTCATCCACATTGAAGAAGCGGGTTTCTTGGACGACTTCTCCGCCTCGTTCCAAAAGTTCAATCTGTCTCGTTATCTCGTACGCAAGCGATCGTTCTATATACCTGAAAGAGTTCAGGTTTTTCATCTCCGTCCTAGTACCCAGTTCTGTGTCGCTCCTCTTTTTCACCGATACGTTGGCGTCGCACCTGAAGCTCCCTTCCTCCATATTGCCATCGCAGATCTCAAGGTACATGAGTATATCCCTTAAAGCCTTCAAGTAGAGGACCGCCTCTTCTGGCGTTGAAATATCCGGCTCACTCACGATCTCAAGGAGGGGTACGCTCGAACGGTTATAGTCCACGAGACTGTACGAGCTCGTCTCAATTGTAGCCTCATGGACGAGCTTTCCCGCATCTTCCTCCATGTGAATTCTTAAGATACGGATTCTCTTCTTCTCTCCTCCCACGAAAATATCGAGATAGCCGTGCTCACATATTGGTTTTTCATACTGGGATATCTGGTATCCTTTGGGAAGGTCCGGGTAATAATAGTTCTTCCGGGCAAAGATGCTTTTCTCGTTGATTCTGCAATTGAGCGCTAGCCCCAATTTGATCGCGAAATCGACCACCTTCTTGTTGAGCACCGGCAGTGCACCTGGCAGGCCCATGCAGGTAGGACATGTATGGCTGTTCGGCTCTCCACCGAACTTGGTTGAGCATCCGCAGAATATCTTGCTTTCCGTAAGCAGATGGGCATGTACCTCAAGACCCATGACCGCTTCGTAATCAGATTGGCTCACAATTCCACCTCGTACTTATTAGTAATGGTACTAATATACACCAGTTAGGGCCTATTTTCCAAATAAAGCTTGAGTGCGAAGCGCAGAAAAAGACAGTCATTAGTCGTTAAAAACAGTAAAAGACCAAAGGCGGCAAAAGGCAAGTATTTTATGTAGTCTCGATCGTTTTGTTTTCGACCTCCATGGAATCTTTCTTGTACTCCTCCACGGTTTTTTTGGTCTTTCCCAACTGCTAATGACGGGCGACTGGCGGCGCTTCTTCGCTTCTTGAGTTTCGCTTTGACTCTTTTTTCTTCAGCGCATGAGATAGACTCTTGAGAGCAAGGGACCTGTCTGCGGGGTCGAGATGGACATTGAAGGATGGAGAATTTTCCGTGTTGGATCTCGCTGCCTTCATGGTTTGCTACAAGGCATTGGTTTTCAGTTTTGATGCCGAAAATACCAGGACGAATTTTCTGCTTGGGCCTCATGAACCTCCAAGTTTACCTTGATGGCAAAGACCAGAGACGTATAATATACGGAGGGAGGGGAATTCCTTTATTACTGTTGACGCTACAGTAATCTGTCCGAATAACTTGGGCTGGGTGTCAGAATCTTTGACTCTGTGATGCAAGAAGCTGGGATCAGCCTATTCATTTCTTATCGACCCGCTGATCACCGTAACAGAAGACTTCTCTGATATACCTGAGTCGTAGAGTCGGCCACCATACAGACCTCTCACAGAATAGGCAACACATGCTGACCCGAGTCCAGTATCCTCGCATACGTGTTGGCCAAAACCAACCTGTCCTGCTCATATTCGTGCTGATTATCTGCAAACTGCTTCGGTTGAGTTCGCGATAGAACCATGAGACATACCCCACACACCCGGCCAAAGACATGGTACACGCTATGGACAAAGAGCCGCTTGGCGAGATAACTGCTTACCGTGTAAAAGACTCCTCAATGATAATCGGCTTTCCTTCACTCCGTTAATTTATATAAAGAAAGCTAAGACACAAATCTCGCTGCGGCAAGCCGCACGGTATTGCGGAACGAAGCCGAGCTTAATGCCCGGTCGCGAAAACTTAACTGCTTTGGTCACTTGGAGGCGTTGTGTAAAGGCCCTGCTACCGGCGACTTCTGTTTTCCAGGAGAAGCTGGGGAAATTACGGTTACAAGATTGACTTTTCAAACTCACCATGCTAAATAAAAGTGAACGGTGGATGTAGCTCAATGGCAGAGCATCAGGCTGTGGACCTGGGGGTTGGGGGTTCGAACCCCCTCATCCACCCCATTTGTATATAAGGACGCTCGGTCTCCATACGACCCTTTCCGATGGGATGTAGTTGATTGTTAAGTCCTTCCTGCGTGGTCCAGTAGTGTAAGCATCCTAACTTGATTGAGCCGTTATGACCTGCCCCATGTCCCTTGTATCACCTTCAGAGTTAGTCTTCCTGCAAAATATCTCTTGTTGGGCATCGCGGCCTTAAGGCGCAGGCGGTTTATACCCCAGAAAAGTGCGCGGCTTGGATGGTGTTGTACTCTTTTCTCCAGTTTTCACCTTAGCTTTCAAAGAGCTTAATGAAGATCTCCGTCCATGAGTTTCCCGTTAAAAGACTCGATATAGCCGTTCTCCAACGGGCTCTATGAAGAGGGTTACCATCCTGAGCCTCACAAGCCACTTTCTCACTGCCTTTGCGTGAACTCCGGTCCGTTGCCGGAGCGTATATGCTTCCGGTATCCCCCAATTTCTCTATGACCTGGTGGGAAGTAATCTTTCTCGTCATGGCGATAGTCAGATACTCCTTGGCAAACTTGTCGATGATGTTGAAGGTCTTCCCCTAAATAGCTCCACGCGTGATTCTTATAGTCAGGCCTGAGTCTTACGCATGGAGAATATTAACCAAAAGGCATATTCATCATATAATAGTACCAAAAAAGTCGGATGGTACTGTTATGGGATGCAAGAACTTCAAGTTGGGAGGGTTGTCAAGAGCGGGAAGGTACGTGGAAATTAGCAGTACAAGTGCAAAGAATGCGGTTACTTCTTCGTAATTGGCGATGAACGGACAAACCAAGAAAATGGCGGCGCTAAAAGCACTGCGTGCCTTTCTTTACTTGTTAGGCAAAGGATCCTATAATAGCGCAACCGTTCGTTGATGTACCACTGGATCAGGGAGGCTGGTCTTAACGCTGAGGAACAGGTGATAGGCGGAGAAATCACCGAAATCGAGTTCGATGAGATGTGGCACTTCATACAGTCAAAAAAACTTTGGCTCATCAAAGCCCTTGAGAGCTATCGCCTGGGTTCTCGGTGGTCGTGATAGCGCGCAACATTCAAACAGCTTTACAACAATGAGAAACGGCACATTCTTCACGGACAATTGGGACGTTTTTGCCGAAGTTTGCCATATCCTCGGAAAAGGCGGGACCCACACGATCGAACGTGATAACAGCAACACCCGTCATCATTTAGGGAGGTTTACGCATCAAACGAAAGTCGTTTCAAAAAGCCCGGTCATGGTGGATTTGCCGATCCGTTTGTGGAGCGCATTGACTAAGCCGGAAATCTTCAGACTCTGGCAATATCAAATGATGTATATCTTTAAGGTAAACACTCTCTACGCATGAACCGTCCGCAAGCTACAGTCTTCTTCGCTTCGGTTGTTTCTTCGGTGCCTTGAATCTTTCCTTCCTCCATATTCGTTCCACTCGTTTGTGTAACCCTCGCTCCGGAGGAACCCCGTGATCATCCGATATAGGTGCTGGCTATGGGACTGCCATGTGACCGCCTTCCTCCTCCCTCAAATTCAATCCAGAGTTATAATTTACCTGTATGGACCGGGTTTTTTGGGGGGCAGGGCAGGCCATTGAGGCAGTATGGTTTAAAATAAAGGGTGGATGGGAAAACGGGCCACGTCATTCGTGACACGGCCCGTATTATCCTCGACAGTCTGCCGAACGCTACCTATCCTATATAGACTTCACAGGAACACCTATTTCGTCAAAAGACCGCTCCGCCATTAGAGGTGTCCGATAACTATGACACAGGCTGTGGAGGATGGCATGGCATACCCTTATTTATTACGAGGAGCCGTGTTATCACTTGAGACTGGATGAGGACATGAGGCTCATTGACGGGGAGTATGTTATATAGCGGTGGCGCTGAGCCGTATGATCTCAAGAAAAGCAAGGAGGAGCTTGCCAGATGAATCCATCCTCGGCGCGGCGCTTCTTACGTCAGGTAGGGCTCCCAGGCCTTGGCGGTTTTTATTACGTAGTCGGCTGGAAGATTTTTCGCTATCTGATTGTGTCCCGGCAGAAGCATACCGACTTCCAGTTCCGCGAGCCGATAGAGGGATGCTTTCAGTTGGGCCGCATTGGCGCCGTAAAGGTCAAACCGGCCTATGGCGTAGTCCGCGTAAATCACGTCACCGGGAATCAATGTTTTGAGAGCGCGACTGTAAAGCGCGATCCCTCCCATGGAATGGCCGGGAATATGGATGACCTCCCATTCCATGTTTCCGAGGTTTAACGTCTCGCCGCCCTCCAGTTTACAGTCCACTTTGAACGCAAAGGCTTCATCCTTCAGTCCGTATTGCATCTGGCACATATTTTTAAATTCCTTCATCCCGTACACCGCATTGTCCTGCCCTTTCTCAAGGAGTTCTGCTTCCATCGTGTGCACCCAAAGCTCTACGCCCGGTATCTGTTTCTGTATCTCGGAGAGACAGCCGATGTGGTCGAGATGGGTATGGGTCATGATGACCCTCTTGATCGACGACAGATCAATACCCATCCTCTTTATGGCCCCGATCTTGTAGTTTCCCTTTCCTGTGAGTCCTACGTCGATCATGGACAGGTCGCCCGAGGCCGGATCACCTATTATGTACACATGTGAGTCAGGAATGAATTCATCCTGTCCTGCCACGAATTGAATACCTTCCGCTATTTTTGTCATAAGTGTAGACTCCTTATCTCATTATAACGCTATTTTACGTGGTTAATGCACCGAAATCAAGGCTATTCGTGAGACTGTTCTGTGGTGATGGGTTTGGCTATGCCACTTGCCTTAAGGTAGGATAGCCACTCTCCCACCTACAATATCACCAAGCATTGGCCGATCTTCTTGAGTCGCCATGCTGTATCTGGTACCCTATCCAGGATTTTTCCGGATGGAACAACAACCGCGAGTGTTTCCCCTTCTCTCTGCGTCATCCGCTCCACATTCTACGTGTTTCGATAATGACTGTCTTCAAATTCTGCACTCCACATCTTCTTTTGGGCTATTCCGCTTCCGCTATTCGCTGTCTCTATATTTGTACTCCATTCCGTACAGACAGAAATGGGTGAAATGGCGGAAGCTCAATGCCTATTTAAGAAGTGGAAGCGGGCAAATTTACCCTTTTTGAAGTTGTAATTTTTTAGTTGACAGGAGATTGATTACGCAGTATTATCTGACATGAGCATGTTACAAAATTCACAATACGAACGTTTTGCATTCAGCATTACTTACAGCACTTGGCTTTTATGTGAAATTATGCCGATAAAATCGGTAAAAATGATAAAAAGAATGTACTATATTTCACAATATAAATCTATTTAAAAATTACCTCCATCCGCTTCTCATAATAACCCCCCTTCCCCCTGGGCCTCCCCCCAGGGGTTTTTCTTTACATATGGACGAGTTTTATTGTAAAATTTTGAATGGGTGACTCAAGCTTGCATATATACTCGGGAGGATTCCTAGGCCTCGTAACTTCCGCAAGTCTTATGGCCAAGATGGTAATAGCCATTCTCTTTGTATTTTCCATCGCGTCTTGGACCATAATGTTGATGAAACTGAAGCAGTTCAACAGGGTAGAGAGAGAAGGAGCGCGGTTTCTTGCTGCAGCCCGGGAGACCAATTCCTTCGGAAAGCTCCTGAGTACGTATAGGGATAGCCCCGACAACCCTTTTTATAAGTTATTGCTCGTAACATATAAAGAAATAAGCGCAAAACAGAAAGATAATCCCAAACTGGAGCCGGAGACCCTTCCACTTATTGAGAATGTACTGAGGATAACAATTTCGGAAGAATCAGAGACGCTGGAGAGGCAGATGTCGTTTCTGGCTACCACGGCTAATACTGCCCCGTTCATCGGATTGTTCGGAACGGTTTGGGGCATCATGGACTCTTTCAGGGAGATCGGAGTAAGGGGGACGACGAGCCTGGCAGTCGTCGCGCCAGGAATCAGTGAAGCTCTCATCGCGACCGCCATCGGTCTCGCCACGGCAATACCGGCAGTCCTCGCATACAACTATTTTAACAGCCGCCACAAGAGACTCGTAGCGAAGATGGAAAACGCTTCTATGTATCTACTCAATATTCTCGAGAAATGAAGACCTCAAGAGATTCAAAAGGCCCCCTGTCCGAGATCAACGTAGTTCCCCTTGTCGATGTAATGCTTGTCCTTCTGATTATATTTATGATA
The DNA here is from genome assembly GCA_031274925.1 of Syntrophobacterales bacterium. Lineage (NCBI taxonomy): Bacteria > Pseudomonadati > Thermodesulfobacteriota > Syntrophobacteria > Syntrophobacterales > Syntrophobacterales bacterium. The sequence continues at coordinate 64,782 of JAISPL010000030.1, forward strand.
ACTGCGCCCATGATGCAGCACGGCATGAATATAAACATCCCGAAGGTAACGACTAAGCCGATGCCGACGAAAGAGGAGCCCCAGGTATTGAGTGTCACAAAGGATCGGAGGCTCATCTTGAATGAAAAAAGACTCGACGTGAAAGACCTGAAAGCGGCCATGCAGTTTCTCTTTGCGAACAAAAAAGATAAGGAGATATATCTTAGGGCTGACAAGGACGTCCCTTACGGTTTCGTGGTCTCGTGCATGGGACTGATCAGAGAGGCGGGAATAGAGAAAATCAATATAGTTACAAGACCTCCCGATGAACGATGAGCGAAGCGCCTTGGTACAAATGGCTGGTTGTCTCGATTCTTCTGCATTTTGCCGCCATCGCCGCATTCAGCATACCCTTTGGTAATATTACAAGGAAGATAGACCTATCATCTGCATACTCTGTCAATCTTGTAGGTGAGATGGGAGGAGGATCCAAGGGGCTTCAGAATGTGGAGATGCCGAAGGGGGTGAAGGTGCCGGTCAAGGAGACTCCGAAACCTGCTAGGGTCAAGCAGCCCGAGGTCGTCAAAGAAAAACCCTCAAAGCCCACGCCTGTGAGATTAGACAAGAGCGAAGTATCCATAAACAAAAAGAAGGTGCCAGTCAAGGAGACTCCGGCAGTCGAGAAAAGATTAGTCGCGCCCTCAAAGGAAGAACTGGAAGCCCTGAACAGAAAATTGAGACAGATAAGAAAGAGGACTGATCAACTTGAGATCGGAGGGAGCTCAAAGGCCGCCGGACGAGACGGACCAGGCATGCCTGATGCGCCGTTTGCCGGAGAAGGGACTGGCCAGATCCTTGATCTGGCAACACAGAAATATTTGAATGATCTGATGGAGAAGATACACTCCACGTGGGGTATCCCGGGAGCGGTGGCCAAAAACCTCCTGACTGTTGTTACCATAAAGATCAGGAAAGACGGTAAGATAACCGATATGGACGTGGATGCCCGCTCGGGTAACAGGATCTTTGACGAATCAATCATGCGGGCATTGAAGGCGATCGACCCATTACCCCCTTTACCGACCAATCTCGGAGATTTCTATGAAGTTCAGCTGAAGTTCCGCCCCGAGGGGATGTCTTGACGTAATCGAAGGCATCTCCCCAGGACGCCCTGCGTGGTGATATAGCCGAATTTTTGCCATTAGCGGTTCCACCCATCTTAATAGTGGCGTTGTGGCCGATGAAAATCGGGGTTAGGCATCAACAACCCACTTTTGACTTTCTACTCCATCCTGGATCCTGGCCGTGTTACGACATCACGATTGCGATAACAATGTTCCCGGGCCAAAGAGGAAGAACCGGAACCAGAGGCAGCGTTCTATGAGTCGAAACGTATCAATTATACTGGAAATGAAGGGACGATATACCTTGCATGGATCTTCTCCGCTTGTATGTCTTTTACGGCACCTCATCGCCCATTCACTTGGCCTTTTTTTCTGTTACAGGATGGGGCCCGTGTTGATCATCCTTATTTTTTTTTAATTTGTGGACAATACGGGTGAAGTAGGCGACTGTGTAGTTTCTTGTAAGATAGAGGGTTAGTGTTACTACGACGCTTCCGATCAGCAGAATCAGGAAGGATTTGTAGTGTGCATTCTTGACAGCAGTCCCCTGAAACGTGAGGATGACGGTACCGGGCAATCTTCCTAAAAGGTTCATGAGGAAAAAATCAAGAAATCTTATGTGGCTTAGTCCTAAAAGGTAACAGAGCGAATCCTTCGGGAATCCAGGGATCAGGAAAAGTATATAACTGACGTAGAGCCCCTTGCGGGTGATAAATTCGTTGAATTTGGCGATGTACTCCTTTTTTACCACCTTTTTCACGAGTTTTAGGCCGAAGATCCGCGCAAGATAGAAGGCGCCGACGGAACCCAAGGTTAGTCCAATGATGGAAAGTATAGTTCCCAAAACATTCCCAAACAGATAACCCCCGACAAAGCCGGTAATCTCTCCGGGGACGGGGGCAAACACGACCTGCAGGGCCTGGATTATCACGAAGACAACTGCGGCGAAAGGACCAAAAGACTCTATGAAAAGCCGGAGCCTCTTGGGATTCAGGAGATACCGGTAAAAGACGGTTATCTCACCCCATCCTTGATGATAATAAAGATAGCAGATATGTCCTATCAAGGCTGTAAGGAAGAACCCTAGCAAAACCATGAGTAGAATCAAGATCTTCCTGGATTTAACGGTGGAGTGCTTATGCAAAACAGGATTGCCCCTGTGCCGAAGACCTCATTGCGCCTCTCCTTATTCTCTATTTCCCGAATCTACGACTCCTTTGCTGATAACTTCTTATGGCTCTCAGGAAATCTATCTTTCTGAAGACCGGCCAGAGGGCGTCACAGAAATAGAACTCGCTGTACGCGCTCTGCCACAGAAGAAATCCGCTCAGACGTATCTCGCCGCTTGTCCTTATTATGAGGTCGGGGTCTGGAATACCACAGGTGTAAAGATGGCTCGTTATATCGTCCATGGTGATGTGTTCGGCCAGGCTTTCATGGGGCATACCATTTTTTCCCCTGATGGCCTGCCTGACCGCCTCGACTATTTCTTCCCGGCCCCCGTACCCCACCGCAATATTGAGGATGCGGTGTTCGTGATCCTTCGTCTGTTCCTCACACCTTCTGATAACATCCCTCAACTCTTCCGACAGGAGATTGAGATTGCCCAAGACCCTGATCCTGACTCCATTCAGTTTTACCAGCGGGTTCCTGGAGAGTTCATCTAGTTTCCGCTCTACTACTTTAAGGAGGCCCTCAATCTCCCCCTTGTCTCTCTGGGTGTTATCCGTTGAATAGACCCAGATGGTGATGATTTTTATGTCGAGATCAGCGCACCATTTTAGCACATCGTCCAGTTTTCTGGCTCCTTCCATATAGCCCATGGTTGGATCGTCGAACCCCATTTCTACGGCATATCGCCGATTGCCGTCCAGGATGAGCCCTATGTGGGTAGGCAAAACACCTTTCCTGACTTCTCTTTCAAGGATTTTTGCGTATGAATAGTATAAAAGTCTCTTAACAGGCATTTTTTCTGAGAGTATAAAGGATCTCCCCAAAAAACTGAACAACTGCTTCGAAGAACGGCCCGGGATGCCAACAACGAAACCGGGGCGTCGCCATGCTAATTTTGGAGAAGCGACCGTTTAGGCCTCGACTTTAATGCCTTGATTGCGTCTTTAAGTCCGTCTATAGTGAGTTCGAACATGGGAAAGACCTTCGATATGCTGTCTACCGTGTAATGGCCCCAGTAATTTCTATGGGTCGGGTTGAGCCACACCGAGTGTGGAAAGCGCTCCTTTATCTTCAGAAGCCATTCTATGCCCGGTGTCTCATTGGAGGAAAAATAGTCGATACAACCATTTATGTCGAAAAGTTCAGAAAAAGCCATCCTTGCATCTCCCACGAGCACCAGTTTGTATCGCTTGTCGAAATTCGCCAAAAACTTCTCCGTGGGAATCCTCTTGTAATTGGCTATATCTTCGTAGATATCCTGATAAATGCAGTTATGAAAGAAAAAGTATTTAAACTCCTTGAAGTGCTCCATCTGTGATGCCGCAGAGAAAAGTCGTTCGCACAGCTCTGTGTAGGGAAGCATTGATCCGCCCGTATCCATAAGAAGAATAATCCTCACGCTGTTTTCTCTCGACCTGTTAAAAACAAGCTCAATCTCCCCGCCTTCTTTGGCCGTCTTTTCGATGGTCTCGTCTATGTCAAGCTCTTCCTGTGACCCCTCGCGCTTCAATTCCCGGAGCTTTTTCAGGGCCATCTTGGTTTGCCTCACATCAAGAATAATGTCATTTCGGTAGTTCCTGAACCGCCGTTCTTGGGCAACTTTTGCTGCCGACTGCATCCACGATTCGCCTCCGACCCTGATGCCGCCAGGATGGTTTCCATATGCACCGAAGGGAGACTTGCCTCCAGTGCCTATCCACTTGCTTCCTCCGTCATGTCTCTCCGTCTGCTCTTTTAACCTCTCCCTGAACTGTCTCATCAGTTCTTCCGTGTCGTGCTGCTTCCGAAACTCTTCCATTTTCTGCTGCATCTCGGCGATCTCTTCATGGGTCAGCCGGGGGAGATTGTTTAGTGGATTTTCAAGCCAGTCGAGCACCTTGGTGAGGTCCACATCATCTGTCTTTATACCGCCAAAATATTCTTGGAACGCAAGATCAAACTGATCGTAATATGCTTCGCTCTTCACGAGAAAAGCCCTGCCAACGTAATAAAGGTGGTTTAGGCTCGTTTGGAAATGGCCGTGATAAAGGGCTTCAATAAAAGAGACCCATTCGGTCACCGAGACTGGTACTCCCTTGTTTCTGAGAGTATAGTAAAAATTGGTGAACATTAGTTACCTTCTCTTGAACCCAAAATTAGACCCGCGCCCTTGAGACAATTTTACAAATCTGTCCGTGTCAAGCTCATTCTTGAGAATAGTCCCCAGGAACGGGATTTCAGTGGCTATCTTATCTATGCTCACACCGCCCAAGGAAAGGGCTTTTATCCAGTCGATAAGCTCACTCGTGGAAGGCTTCTTCCTTAAACCATCCATCTCCCGTATCCAGTAAAAACGTTTTATTGCCTCTTTCATCAGCTTTGTCTCGATATCTGGATAGTGGACCTTTACAATTTGCTCCATCATCTCTTCGCCGGGGAACTCTATGTAATGGAATATGCACCTTCTAAGGAAAGCATCCGGAAGCTCCTTTTCCGAGTTGCTCGTAATGATCACCACAGGTCGGTGATTAGCCACCACCTCTTCGTCCAGTTCGGGTATATGGAATGACATCTCATCAAGCTCATTGAGGAGATCATTGGGAAACTCCACATCAGCTTTGTCGATCTCATCAATGAGGAGTACCACCTTTTCGTCCGCCCTGAAAGCCTGTCCGAGTTTACCCATCTTGATATATTGCCTAATGTCGGTAATATCCTTGTCTTTGAAACGCGCGTCGTTCAACCTCTGGACCGTATCATACACGTAAAGGCCATCTTTCGCCTTGGTCGATGATTTTATATTCCAAATGAAGAGCGGCTTGTTAAGTGCCCTTGAAATACTGTGGGCGAGAAGGGTCTTGCCTGTTCCGGGTTCTCCTTTTATGACGAGGGGTTTCCCCAGCGCAATAGCTACGTTAACAATCTCCATGAGCGGTTTAGAAGCAATATAGTCATCGCTTCCTTTGTAACCCTGAGCAGCATTACTCATCTTTGAAGCCTCCTTGAGAAAAATATCTCATATATTATAAGGGTGAAAGACCGGGTTGTCAAATACGCGTCACCCCCTCTACCCCTTTCTCTAACTGATCACATCAAACAGCGCATTGTGTCCCCAAGCGGCACCGCATATCTTTGACGAACCGGAAGAGGTGGCCAAAACGAAGCCCGCATGATGTCTACGGGACGGGAATTCTGGACTGATCGTATATAGGCGCTCGAGAAGATGACCGGGCAAGTCCGCACGAGGGTTTTAGACTACCACCATAAAGAAAAGACCAGCATATAACGAGAGCGATGGGATACAAAATGGTACTGGTCGCAGACAGCCATCAGAAAATGGACGGCGATGTCAGAGATTTACCCGAATCTGCCTTTGACGTGGTGATGATGGTCGCAGATGAGAAATCTTTTCTTGAGATCGCAGGCATGGTGAAGCCAAATATTGCCGTGGTCGACCTTTCCGTGCCCTGCCAGGTAGATTAATATCATGCGTGTTTTCAATGAACTCCACCCGGAAATAAAGATTATAATTCTGAGCTGCCGTGATGAACAGATAGTAGTGGATGAATGCATGACTGCGGATGCATCTGGATTTGTTCTGCAAAGGACGGTCGCAAGAGATCTGGCTTCAACCTTGAATATAGTCATGGGATGGAATACATACGTGTCCCTCCGCTGTTGAGAACGGATAAGAGTACCCTCTCGCTTTACGTGCAAGTTCAGACCATAAACCTCAACTTGCAGAAAAAGTCGGTGGGGCTAGGAGACATTTGATCTTGATTCCTGAATCTATCGCATAAGTAAAAGGCTCGAACTCGGTCCGATGTATGTCGCAGCGATGGAGTTCATGGAGACTGAACCCATACCATGGCCGCTTGGGCAGGACATTTCGGCACGGGATTATTGCCGACTCGTCACTACTCTCCTGTATTTTGTATTCCACTATCATGCTTCAGGGCAGGAGGAGCATGACCATCGTTCTTCTGCCTGATATTCTCCGCTAAGTCCATTGCCGCTTGACCCTGCTTTGGATCACGCCCTCTTGTCCATCAATTCCGCAGCCTTGCGACTGCAATCCTTTTCTGCATAGAGAGGCCATCAACAGCCTTATAATGTCGTAAGACGAAGCGATTGGCCAGCTCATCCGTTTCCGTTTTATCAAAAGCGCCTGAATCAATGAATCTTTCTTTCCCTTTTTCTTCCTCCTACTCTCTTCCTATTTTTTTCGACCTTCCCATGTTATATATTAAATATGGAAAAGCCCAAACTGCGATGGATTGATGCATCCCCCTTTGACCACGAGGGGACCGAAATGATACTTCTCAAGGATACGGAAGACATCGCAGACCACTCCCTTATTGTATCGAAGCACGCGGCGTTTCTTCTCTCTTTGATGGATGGGACAAGAACTGTGGAAGAGCTTAAGGACGAGTACCAGCGTACCCTTGGGCAGATCATTGAAATAGAACAGGTCCTGGGTCTTGTGGAGGCCATGGATTTGAACCTCTTTCTTATGAATGACAGATTTGTCAGTCATTTTCTGAGGCTTAAGGACGAGTATGAGAAGGCGGGGGTAAGAGAATCTTGCCTGGCTGGTAAAGGTTACCCGGGAGAGAGAGATGAACTCCTCGCATTTCTTGATAGAATGCTCTCCACGGGAGAAGTTCCCGAACCTGAAGGGGAGGTTACTGGTATACTCGCTCCTCATATTGATTACGGGAGGGGAGGGTATGTGTACAGGAGGGTGTACAGGTACCTGAAAGGTGCGGAGAAGCCCCTCATTGTGCTCCTTGGTACGTGTCATGCGTTCACTCAAGATATGTGGAACATCTCAGAAAAGGACTTTGCAACCCCCATCGGTATCATGCCGAATTCGCCGGAACTTTGCGGTATGATAAAGGCGCGCAGAGAGTTGAGTAAGTGCGTGAAGGAATGGCCTCACAGAAGAGAGCATTCCATAGAGCTCCAGCTGCCCATTATACAATTCATGACGGCCGGGCATAAGATTGAGATCCTACCTATCCTCACAGGATCAATGCACGAGCAGATAACCGGCAGCAAAAGCCTTGAAGACGAAGAGATCACGATCCCGCTTTCAAGCCTCAAAGAGGTCCTCAAAGCATACGGAAAGCCCTATCTTGTCGTGGCTGGAGCGGACCTTGCCCACATGGGAGCTCAATTCGGCGACCCTTTTATCCTTGACCGGAAGATACTTTCGCAATCAAGAAAAAAGGATGAAGCTATCTTGGAGCACGTGAAGAATGTGAATGCGTACGGATTTTTCAATGAGGTCAGGATGGAAGAAGACCGGAGAAGAATATGTGGACTCACGGCCATATATTTCCAGTTAAGTCTCCTTGAAGGTAGCCGCTCTGAGATAGTTGGATATGACCAATGGTACGATGGACGGTCATCGGTAAGTTTCGCAGGCGGTGTTTTCTACGCAGCAGACTGAATAACGGATTTGAACAGGGTGATAAGGTCATAAAATTCCTGAAAGAGGTCCAGGCGCAAAGAGCGCGTCGAGTCTGCCAGAGGTGCTAACGTGTCATCCAGGATTTCGCTCGGACAGTGATAAACGCGTAGGGGAAGATCCAGAACAGCGCGAGGAAAGAGAAATAGGAATATAAGATACCGTAAAGGAAATCCCAGGAACGTTCACTTCTCAGATAATACGCCATATTGAGTGCCGAGAAAAGACCGATGACGCTGAAGAGGTTAATTACCGTGGTGGGCCGATTAATGGAGAGGGTCACAAAGAGGGCAAGATTCAGGTAGCTTATGGGATACCGGATATTGGTGATGAGAAGATCAATGAGTGAGATTGCCCGCGGCCACAGAGGCCTTTTCCAAATGATTTTCCAGAAATGGATTGTCTCCCGTATATAGCTCCTATTCCATCTGAGATACATTTTGCAGAGTTTCTCGTAGGTCCACGGGACGATGGTGTGTACCCTCGCAGTTCTCTGGTAAACCGTATCGAACCCTTCCGACAGTACAAAGTTCGTGAGAGACCGGTCCTCTCCGTAAGTGCATGGGACACCTAGGAACGTCTGATTAAGCCATCTCGAGAGAACTAGGCGGACTGCGGAGGAACGATACGCCGAAAGGGCCCCAGGACAGCAATAGACAGTGGAGTAGGTCGACTGTACCGCCCGTAGCATGTCGAATGCCAGTATGAATTGTACTTTCAACATTTTAGGTATGATCCCCTGGTCCCTGTTAAGTACGATAACTTTCCCTGCAACTGCGCCGACACGGGGGTCCCGGAAGGGACCGGCGACGGCGAGGAGTGTGTTTGAATCAATGACGCTGTCGGAGTCCACAGTGACAACGACCTCTCCTCGCGCTTTGCGGAATCCTTCGCCTAGGGCCGCACGTTTTCCTCTGTTCTCAGGGAAGCGGACTGTCGTCACCAAGTGCGGATGCTTGCTAGCGGCTTCCCTGATGTGCGACCACGTATTGTCTTTGCTGCCGTCGTCTATGGCGAGGACTTCAAGTTTCTCCCTTGGGTAAGAGGCAGACAGTACCGAATTTATGGCCTGCTTCACCATGGCTCCCTCATTATATGCAGGAATTATGACGGTGAGCGATGGCGCGTTGGCGGGAGTGGCCGAAGGAAAAGGACGGTAGATAAGCCATAGGACCGTGCGAAAGAGGAGAAAAGCTGTACCCATCAATGCCCACAAGATACTTATACTCATGACAAGCCTTGACCAACGGGATACTTGTGCGGCTTCAACGATTGGTTGAAACATTCCGCCCGAAATGCCACAGAAACTGATCGCAAAGAGGCTTACGAGAATCGACCCGTAGATGACCCTGTCTGTAAAGCGGCCCGAAATACTCGGATTGAAGCCCGGGCTGTCTGCTGGACCTGATGTTTCATCACTTTGTGCCAGCGTGCGGGCAACCTGGGTATTATTGTCGCTATCAATTCTGTCGTTATACATCTGGGGATCCTAGGATGTTAACAAAACACCCAAGTATAAACTCTGGGTAGCCAAAATTCAAGACTATTGCAGGTGCAGAATATCCATGACTTATCTGAATCCTTCGAAGAGTTTTTTCATTACGGTTTCATGGGCATGAGTGCCGTCGAAAAAATCTTCACCCTTAAATCCGTACAGGGCAGGATTGTAGGAGCCGATAACGGCGATGCCGTTCTGTTGAGCGAAATCTCTAATGTAGGTTTCAATTTCAGGAACAATCCCGTATTTCGAGTTTGTAAAACACGATTGATATGCGGCGCCGTGAAAGGGCGGCAGGAAGAATACCACTCGCACCTCTTGTCTGTTGAGATAATGGACCAGACCTTCAAACTGCCCGGTGCCGTACAAGGACTTGAAATCCTTGAAATATATATCTGGCATTGCATTTGAAGGGCCATCCTTTATCATTCGCATGCGCCTCATCCCGTATGGGAAATGGATGCTTCCGTCCGGCTCTCTTACAAAATCATCAATTTCCACCGTATCGGTTATGCGAAGCTTATTGCCCGATCTCAAAAACTCCAAGTTCTGTATTGTATAATCAAGGTTGATGAGTTGTGCGTATCGGGCAAACCGACTTTCCTTGCTTATCGTCTCTGTTTTATTTTTTTGCGCGGTCCCACCGTCCCTTAAGTTCTTGATCTCCGCCGTTATTTCCTGGTAGCAACTGTCAAGGGTCCGCCATGATTTGCCCAGCCCGTTGTTTTTATTGAACATCCATGGGTCGATTCCCAGTATCACCGTCGCAGGAAAGATACCTTTTTCTCTGTAAAGGCCGACAATCCCGAAAAGATCCTGAAGCACCGCTCCTGACACGGAATGATTGAAAAAGTCAGGGTTTCCTCCTATAAACCTCTTTCTGAGCACCATTGTACGGGAGGAACCGATAACTACCATATCCCGGCGAGCCGAATATTGCTCAACCACCAGCCTTTGGAACTCCCTCTCGTCATAACTCATACGGCCGGCTATCATCTTCCCGTTGAGGAGGCTCAATGTCATATACTTTAGGCCCGATCCGAGGCTGAATATTCCTACTCCGTCGACGAATATATTGAAGAACGTGACCAGCGTCAGAAGAGCGAGAAGTATGGCAAAAAACCGTTTTAACCATCGACTGTATGCGGATCTCTTCGCTTTCATGGCATCAGAACCGGAAGTAAAGGAATTCGGAATAGGAGCCGAGATAAAGGATGGATATTACCGCGACAAGAGAGAACACTATCAACTGAGGCACGTCGGGTTCAAGGCTTTCTATTATCTTGTTCGAATTCCTGAAGAGAAAAGAGAGGGGAAGGAAGACTGCAAACATTCCAAGGATGATCTCCCCTTTACCTATCCGTTCGAAGAGTGTGTCAAGAGTCTGCCATGAACCCCCAAGAGTTGCCACTCTGAATGCAAAGCTTTCAGGAATCTCTGCTCCGCTCAAGCCGGCCATGCCTTTTAATACTTTGACGATGTCGCTGAAGCTTGGAGCCCTGAAAAAAATCCAGCATATGTTGACGAAATTGAAGGTGATGAGCCACGCGAGCCATTTAGGCATTGAGATGTTGAGTTTCCCCCACAGACGATGGACTACAAGTGCGGCGCCGTGCATCAGGCCCCAGGCGACGAAGGTCCAGCCTGCGCCATGCCAAAGCCCGACTATAAAAAAGGTTATCATTATATTGAGGAGTGTTTGTGGCTCACCGACCCGGTTTCCGCCCATGGGAATATAGACATAATCCCTCATGAACCTGCCCAGGGTCATATGCCACCGTCTCCAGAATTCTTGGATGTTAAGCGATCGGTAAGGGCTGTCGAAATTGACGGGCAGAATGATATTGAACATCAGTGATGAACCTAATGCCATGTCGGTATATCCTGAAAAGTCGTAATAAAGCTCAAGGGTGTACGAGAGAGAGGCGGTCCATGCCTCAATCATTGTGAGGTCTCCAGTGCTGCCGAAGCCCGCGTTCGCCCAGACCGCAAATGTATCGGCAATCACCACCTTCTTGAATAACCCGACAAAAAAGAGACAGATCCCCCGGGCAAGATTTCCGGAATCGACGACCTTATTTTTCCTCCTGTCGAATTGGGGCATCATCTCTTTGTGATGGATAATGGGTCCCGCTAGGAGGTGGGGAAAGAAGGTTACGAAAAGGCCGTAGTTCATGGCGCTATATTCTTTTACTTCCCCTTTGGACGCATCGACCAGGTATGCTATTTGGGTAAAGGTGAAGAAGCTTATGCCGAGAGGCAGGACGATTTGTGCAAGGGGTATGCTTAGTTTAGCGAGAGAATTCATATTTGCGATAAAGAAATCGGTATACTTGAAGTATCCGAGGAGGATAAGGTTTCCGGCGATTCCGGCGTAAAGAATACTTCTCGTGCGCGCGTGACGTCTATTCTCCCATTTTCTGCAGATAAACCTTCCCATAACGTAATTGAAGACAATGCTCCCCAGGATGAGGGATGTATATATGGGATTCCACCACGCATAAAAGACAAGAGAGGCAATAACGAGCCAGGTCTTGGAAGCGATGGTAAGCCGATGTCTGTTCAGAATGAAATAGACGGTGATGGTTCCAGGAAGAAATAGAAAGATATAAAAATAAGAGTTGAAAAGCATAGACAGTCCGGATTCAGACGTTACTTCATATGATTAGTCGTCTATTTTACTAAAATAGGGAAATGGTGTAAAGCAATTTGCGGTAAAACACAATTGTTTAGGTACTATTAACACTAATTGAGTCAAATAACCGCAAAGCAAAAAATACACAAAGCCCAAATAGATAACATCCAGTTTGTCGTAGCGTGTATATATCCCGTGAAACTCCTTTATACGTCGAAACCAATCGCTCGACAGCATTTCTGTGTTTGTAAAGCTCTTTATCATATGCCCATGGTTCTTTGCGGTTTCTCTTTGGCGGAACAACAGGCAGGTAACCCAAGGATTTAGCCGGATACCGCATTTCGTCACCCTCATACACTTGTGATCCATCAAAAGAGGAATAGGATTAGCTACTTTCCCTTTGGCCAACAGGAACTTGCGCCCTTCGGGTGCGTAGTGGCGCTCGCCGCTTGGAGAGTATCACTGCTTTGACGATCTTATCATCTGCGGATACCACATGAAGCTTGGTGTTCAAACCCCCTCGAGCCTTTCCAATTGCTTATTTTCCAGTTTTTTTAATGCGCCACAACCGTCATGGTGAATGTACTGTCGAGTGCAAGAATTCTACATTGATAAAGGCAATTTGCTCTTTTTGGAGCGCTAAAAATAAGCGTTCCAAAGCACCGTTTTTAGCCCAGCGGTTAGCATGTTTATATACACCGTGTACCACACTTCCCGCAGGATTCCGGCAATGCCCTCCATTTGCAGCCATATGCAGTATGGCATTGATTAATCTTCGATTTTCAATGCTTACATTGCCCCGCTGTGTTGGTAGATACTGCTCAATACGCTTGTATTGTCTTTCAGTTATAATCATTCTTATTCTTTATTCCATCACTATAATTATTTAGTGTCAGCGCACCCTGGTTCTGACATTATTCATGCATCTCACTCACAAGATATTAGGTTAGCAACATGAACCAGACGAGCATGAATCAGATCCTACATTCGCGCCCCCACTGTCTGTTCCACAGCCCTCAAACGCTCCATAATGCACATCACGATTACCAATCACTTTGAAAACCTTTCCATATCGGGTATCGGAAACCATAGAAGCTGTATTTCCGCAGACAAGCATGGGTTTACCAGTAATAAACCGGTGATGGTCGTCAAGGTCAAAGAAATGGGGATGCTCCGAAATACTACCATCATAATAGGCTATTTGACCGTAATCCTCACAAATATCCTCTAAATCAGCAAGCTTGAAGGTGCGTACCGTTCGTGATGAAAATGTTGCAAAGCCAAGTATTTTTGCAATTTCCTCATTATCGAAATCGAGTTCTCGAATATTTGTATAACGGAAATCAGCCCATCCGACTTTTGCCATGAGTGCGGAAATCTTCAACATACATAGCGCCGCTTAGGCATTCTCCTCGCAGTATGGGGTCAACCGCAAGAGTTTCTGGAATACGCCTATCGACGAAAATATCAGCAAAGAACAATTCGCCGCCCGGCTTTAAAACACGTAATATTTCCTTAAAAACTTGTTCTTTTGCAGGGGAAAGGTTTATAACGCAGTTTGAGATAACAACGTCAATACTGTTATTTCCAATTCCGAGAGATTCCAGATCTTCAATATAGCCTTTTAAAAACTTCACGTTTGATTTTTTGAAACCAAAACGCTCACGTTGTTCGTCCTGATACTTGATGGCTATTCCAATTTGTTCATCCGTCATATCAACGCCGATAGCACAGCCAGATTCTCCGGCCAATTTTGACGCAATATAGACATCGCGCCCTGTTCCACAGCCTAAGTCAAGCACCGTCATTCCATCAAGCAAGGGCGGCAGCGGTGAACCGCAACCATAAAACCTGTTGTGTATTTCATCCGCGATTAGGGGCAGTATGTCCCTTATCTCTGCGGGTGGTCTATCAATGGCGCAACACGAACTGGTCTTGAGGTCATCTTTGTTTTGTAGTTGTTTGCCGTAGTATTCCTTTACTTGTTCGATAATTTTGTCCATGACAATCTCACCTTCTTTATTTATTGATATATTCTTTAGTGACTTCTTCTGCCACAATTTTCGCAAGCCGATTAAATTCATCATCAGTCATCTCATTAATGCCGAAAGGTATATCTTCATCATGAATTTCACAGGCATCCAATACCAATACGTTGAGTTCAGGAATTACAGCTTTCATCATTCTTGACGCACAGCTAATAAAACATCCCTCGATAGTAATAGCCTTATGAGTTGTCCGTACTAAATCCCGTTGCCCACCTTCTTTTGTAAAAGCGCCGCCTAAACAGATTCTTACTGTGTTGTCGGGTGAAATTTTGTACGCGATTAGGTTAGCGGCTCTCCGTGATACTTCACCTCTCGCGCAAGCGCCCTCACAGGACATGATTGCTGCTTTAGTAGGGGTTGTAGCGTGCTTCTCTGCATAGTCCTCGCACATTTGACAGGAGTCTTCAACTTTTTTGATTTTGATTTCTTCGTACATTTTTTACCTCATCATAAGATTTATTTTGCTACCTTTACCTTTAGACTTCACATTCACATATGATTTCATTACATATACAATCCTGTTTCGTTGTGGTAACTCTTTCAAAAAATGCTCTGAAATCATGCACGTTTTTGTTGTTCAATGAGTAGAATGTCCATTTCCCTACTTTGCGCCCATCCACTAACCCGCTATTGCAAAGATATTTCATGTGATGTGATAATGTTGGTTGAGTAATATTAAATTTTTCCAAAATTACACAAGCGCATAATTCACCGCAAGATAGCATATCAATAATCATTAACCTGTTCGGGTCGGACATAACTCTAAACAACTGTGCATATTCCTTATACTTTTCGCCCATCGCTTCACCTCACATAGATGTCAGTCTATGTATAATTATAGTGCATTACATAGATGCGTGTCAATATATAATTTTTACTTATTTTTTTAGTTCTTTCATCGACGCTTCGGCCATCAAGCCTGTCAATTGACGGGTAGTATTTTTTCGCTTGCATGCGGCGAAAAAATCTCCACCCTTAAACTATTGGCAGGCTTAATTTTGGCCGTGGTGTTTCTCCGCCGGAAACGGGGGACAGGAAAGGGTGAAACCGTAACAACCGAATGCAGACATTGCTATGTTTTCTCTGCGCGTGACCAAGCATAAATACAGGCTTTTTTGCGCCCCGTTACGCCGTTTCATGAGGTCTGAATGATATTTACCCTACCCATCCCCGAAAACTGCTTTTGCTTTTCAACATGGCGCATATTTTCCCGTCTTAAAAGTTCCTCTTGACAAAAACCCCCAAAGGTCTCATTTTAGTTTTTGCGCGGCTGACGGTTGCATCGTGCCGGCAACACCAATTTTTGAGTCAACTCTCTCTTCCTGAATGTCCTTCTGCTCCATTTTTTGTGGGCAATTTGGCGGATGGGTTTACCTTGATTTCTTTCTACCCTTCCTTTATTATTGGAATGTCTTTTGAGGATACTTTGGAGACCTTTGTTCAAGTGAAGCAAGAAGGAGATTACAGGAATGAAGACTCTCGGGGAATTGACACTCCAGGCCCATTCCGGCAGCATACCGGAATTCCTGGAATTCATATCGGGGTGGGCGAAAGAGGCCGGGTATGGCGGGCAGCGGATAAGAGAGATGGAATTCGCCGTGGCGGAGGCCCTCACCAATATCGTTGAATTTGTCTGTACCGAAGGAGAGGAAGTGACGATCCGGGTGGGCGACGACAAAGGGCGGCGGTTCGTCATCCATATCTCGGATTATGGAAAATCGTATAATATGCTTCTTGAGGCCGACCCTTTTCTATCAGGCAGCGACCCTTCCGAGAAAAGACCTTCGGTCAGCCGAATCAAGAGGATAGGAGATGTGGAATATAAACGGTTTGAAGGCAAAAATTACCTCGTCGTCACAGTCTACCCTGCATCCATGGGAGGCTCCACTTCTTCTGCATAGAGTATGCGAAGAAAGCAGGTTTTGCCGTACTTCTGCGGATCCAGAATGAAGATCTTCCGGGACAGGCCCTTGAGGTATTGATGGTGTTATTGAGAGGCTTCCAAGTCCCGTCTTTCCCTGCATTTGCTTTACAAATCCCGGCGTTTGTGGCATTTTAGTCTCAGGATATTTGGAAATTTTGATATTTTTTGACTTGTCGAACGGGAGATTGTATGCGGCTCATATGGAGAAGTTTCAGAGGTTTTATGCGAGACGGGGGGCCCATGCTCGCTGGCGCTATATCCTGTTTCTTTATCCTTGCCTTTGTGCCTTTCATCCTCCTCATGTTCTCGGTTCTAGGCTACTTCATTGGAGGATACACCGCGTTTCACGATTTTCTGTTAAAGCTCTTGTCTGATGTTTTTCCGAGCGTTACGCACCAGATCACCCAGGAGTTGGGTACCATTGTCATCAAAAGACAGATAGGGATTATCACACTCATCGTGTACGCCTTTTTCTTGCTGGACCTGCTGTTCGCGGTGGAGATCGCCGTGCAGACTATGTTCGGAGTAAAAGTAAGGCGGCCTTTTCTTAAATCGCTCGCCCTCAATATTGTTACCGCGATCTTGCTTTTCACCCTTACCTTCGCATCCTTCTTCGCCACATTGTTCATCAGCCTCATAGGTGAGTTGTCGAAATTTTTCCCAGAGCTCAGTATCGGATGGGTCACTGGCCTGTTCACTGAATATATCGTGCCGGTATGTACCATCTTTGTGGTCTCCACTCTGTTTTATGAGGTATTGCCCTCCAAAAGAATCCTCCGTCATGCTATGCTCGGAGGCCTTTTTACCACGGTCTTCATCGAAACAGCGAAATTTCTTTTTACCTATTATATTACGTGGAAGGCCTTCCGCCTCGGTGCCATTTACGGTTCCCTCACAGCAATCGTCGTATTTCTCCTATGGATATATTATGCAGCCTGCATATTTCTCATAGGTGCAAAACTGGTTCATAATCTGAGCGGTGGGACAAAGTGAATCTGGCGTTTTTTTGAATTTACCTGTTATACGGCGGTACAAAATAACAATGAAAATTCTTACAGAGTCAAAGAGATAATCATAAAGGCAAGTCAGGGAGTCGAATCAGCCGCCCTTTCAGTCATACTGGATTCGAGGGGCATTGTACAGATTGCAGGATACGGATCGTGCACTATCTTTTACGCATCTGATGTTGATCTCGTTGTCATGGGAACGGGACTCGGCGAAAAATTCGCGAGTCCTGAAAGTCTGAAGGTCAGCCTGCATAATGATTTCTTCCAAAGGGGAACGAGACCGCCGTCAGGATCGCTTGTACTTCGGTTTTGGCAGCGGGTAACGTGGCGTGGGTGGGTGCTGCTATGTTACCCGGTTTGGATAGTCGGTTGTAAATACATGATTACGGGTTGCTTCGCTATGCGTTGCAAACGCTCGTTTGCCAATTGTCTCTGCGTCCTGGTGAGGGCAGCCAAGGGCGGCATGAGAAAAAATATAGTCGGCCAGGAAGTTTACGTAAGATTTAACGCCCTGTCGTAGATATACCCCTTCCTCTGCTGAAAAGGCTTTTCCGCCAAGATTTCCTCAAGGATCTTCAGGTTCTATGGGAGGAGGGCACTTGTTTAGGATGGCGGTGAGAGACGACCGTCTGACGGGTTTCGATTTCCCTCATATCTTCCACCCCTCGTCCATGAGAGCGCCTCATCTTCTTTATCCTCATATTCTTGGCGGCAGTTAGCTGGACAAAAGACACAGCAGGGAAAAACATAGAGTCACGCCCGCGAGAAGGCGACCTTCGCAGTCTGCTTGCTTCTTACCTTCCAACGTTGTGTAAGGCGTGATAACAATGGTCACTGCGGGGTATACTGGTGACTCTAAGGGAAAATCCCACCTGCAAAGAGGTTTCCTCTGGAAGCATGGGTCACGCGGAATAGGTCCAAGTCGTCTACGGTCCGTCGAAGGTGAGCTATTCCAAGCTCATCAATGTCTTCCACAAAATAGATCTTCTGACAGAATACAATCAATTTTGTGACTTAGGCAATACAACTCCGCCATTTTTTATCACAAAGAGAGGTAGAAGAGGTTTATTCTCCAGCCCAATACTGACCAGGAAATAACGGAACTGTTCAAAGGAAAGACCATTTATGCGGAAATCGCTGCCTCCACCCATGATAACCGACTCATATGATCATAATGATGTAGTACGTCATTCTGCTTTGCCGAAGATTACCATCAGAAATATTACAGAAACCACCATCTTGTACAATTTCTATCGTTTCTCATGAGGTAGGGATGAATGCCTCAAGGGAGTTTTGGTGTAAAGAGAGTAGAAGATATTGAACAATATTTAAATACGAAGGACTGATGCCAATTAGCGAAGCGTCAAAAGACAAACCTCCCCTTCTGTATTTTCAGATTCTGTCTTGCTATGGCAAAGGGGGCTCAGGGTTTTGAACCCCCTTTTTGACTTAATTAAGTATCAGACTTTAGTTACATTCGCGGCGCTCGGACCTTTCGGGCCGTCGACGACATCAAATTCGACCTTGTCCCCCTCGGAAAGTGTCTTGAAGCCTGTTCCCTTGATCGCTGAAAAGTGGACGAATACATCACCACCTTCATCTTTTGTGATGAAACCGAAACCCTTTGACTCGTTGAACCATTTTACAGTTCCTGTGGCCATAAAATGATGCCTCCTTATTAGGAAATATTGAGGAGTACGGAACTGTCTTTTCGAAGTATTACAAAAAATAATTTTTGTGTACTACCAAGAACGTCTCCGAAACTTCCAAATATAGTATCTCACACGTGTTTTGTGAAATCAAGAAAAGTTTTTCGTGTTTTTTAGGAAATTTTTCGAAACTCAATTGAACTCTATAAGAAGACCAGAGAAGCGAGCAGACACGCCTTTAAATATTCTTGTCGACCATGTACATCATTCACAGAGACGATATTGCTCCGAGAGCCATTTCTCAGGGTTAATCAACCCGTAGGACACCTCCGGACATATATTTCAGGACATTCCCGATTAACTTTTTTGTATATGAACCGATAAGGCAATTGACGGCAATTTTGAAGACAGACAAATCACGGTAACGCATAACTCTGTCACAGCGGTTCAAGGCAGTATAAAGACTCCCCGACGAACATTACAGATATGACTTGCCCTGGAAGCCTTATTCCATGATTATAATTCTGCTTGGGAAACGTTGTTGGAAAAAGAGCGTGTCCGGCGGCTCGCCTGCATCAGTGCCAGCCTAAACCAGCTCGTAAAATAGGACAAGACTGATCCGCCAAGGAAAGCACCGTCTGGTCGCACGCATAAAAGCCTGGTATCTCACCCCGCCGCTCTCTCCTCTTATGGAGAGAGCGGACCATAGCGTTTTGTTTCAAGTCGAATCCGAAGGTCATGACAGTATCGCGCTTTATCCGGTTCGTACCGGCAAAAAGGAAGACATAGTTATTTCATAAACACTGACACGTACTATACGGCAATAAAAGTAAAGGTTATATGAAAGTGAGGGAGCATTCATAATATTTGTTTGTAATGCGTATTAAGTCTCCGCCAAATGTCAGGTCCGATCAAAACAATAAACCTGTATAGGACCTTGCATATGCCAAGAAACCCAGCGCTACCAACGCCATCCACTCTCCTTTACAATAGCCGCCCGTTATGCTAAACAATTGACTATGAAGGTTGAGTATAACGGTACGGTCCATGAGCTCGAAAAACCCATGACTATTCTCAAGTTGTTGGAGCAGTTTTCCCTTAACAGAGAGTCTCATCTCGTTGTTGTCAATAACAAGCTCGTTACCGAGGACTCCCGCTTGGAGAAGGACGACGAAGTGAAACTGATCAGGGTCATATCGGGCGGATGAAATGCAGAGTGTGCGGGCAGACCGCTACTATTAGTCTCAGAGCTTACAATACTGCGCTCTGTGCGGATGATTTCATCACTTTCCTTGAAAAGCGGGTTCGGACCACCATCGAAAAATACCATCTGATCGGAGATGAGGACAGACCCATTGTGGCTATCTCCGGGGGTAAGGACAGCCTTTCTCTCTGGTACATGATGAATAGACTTGGATACGCCGCTGATGGTATCTATGTCGACCTCGGAATAGAAAATTATTCCGATCCTTCCTTGGACAGGATCAGAGCCGTGGCAGACTTACTGAAGCGGAAGGTCTACGTCTTTCCTTTCCGGCACGTTTTCAATAAAGGGATAGAGGAGTTGGCGCGGATAATCAGAAGAGCCCCCTGTTCCGCATGCGGGATGATTAAGCGGTACATTATGAACAGGGTGTGCATGGACAAGGGTTACAATACTCTCGTCACGGGTCACAATCTCGACGATGAGGCGGCTGCCCTGTTCGGCAACATCCTTTACTGGAAAGAGGAGTACCTCTGGAAGAAAAATGTTGTATTAGAGGGGATAGACGGTCATCTTTCCCGGAAAGTGAAGCCCCTTTTTCTCTGCTCCGAGCGCGAGATGGCAGCCTATGCGATCATCAATAATATCGACTACATCTATGAGGAGTGTCCCTTTTCGGTAAAGGCAAAATCACTTACCTATAAGGCCATGCTCAACAAACTTGAGGAAAGATCGCCGGGCACCAAGCTCCAGTTCATAAAGGGCTACCTCAAGATGGTGAACGAAGGCGAAAGAAAGGAAGGCGGATTTTGTGCAATCTGCGGGTATCCAGCCAATGGGGGAATGTGCAATTTTTGCAGGATGCTCGAAAAATTCCATATAGAGACTGATGTATCCTTTGAAGAGTATGCCCCGTCCGGCTCTGAAACCATGAATGTGGTGGTGACATAATTTCTCTCAACATGATAGACCATATTTCTCAACTTATCTTCAATGTCTACGAAGCCTTTACCGTTGCCCTTTTTCTGAAGGAAAAGGAAATGCTAAAGTGTGCCTCCTCGGTGACCTTTGCGACCAGCTTCAGTAAGAGCAGGGCGATTCCAGTGGAAAGTACGCTGCCAGGGTGGGCTCTCAAACACAACGAGCCCCTGATTATCCCGAATTTCGACAAGGATGAGGCGACCTTAGGTTATTACGGTGCCAAGGAGAACATCAAATCTTTCATGACCTATCCTGTCGAAACGGATGGTGTGATAGTCGTGGACAGCAAAAAAAAGTATGTATTTACGGACAGAGAAAAGAAAATCCTGGGCAGTTTTGCCTCTATAATGCACAAGGAAATTGAGAGGGAGAAGAGATTTCAGGACATGGAGGACAGGATCGAAGACCTTGCTGCCGAAAAGCGCATCATGGGTATGTTTAGTGACCTCAACGCGGCGAAGATTTCGGCCCGCAGCATAATGAGCGAGGCGCTGGCTTTGTCCGGAGCCGATTTCTGTTTCGTGGGGATGGAGAAGGGTGGCCGGATCTTCATTTATGATGCCTGCGGCATCGCAGCCAAGGAATATGTCAAGAAAGAATGCCCTCTGCGCGAGAGCATTGTGTCCCTCGTGATGGAGGGTGGTGGGGAACTACTCCTTCCCCATAATAGCGGATACCTCAGAGAGAAGCCTCTCTTTTTCGCCGGAGAATCGGTAAGGACAAGGCAATTCTTTGGCTTTCCTCTCATGGTCGAAGACTTTATCGTTGGGGTTATGGGGTTTGGATCTCTATCCGATCTTTCTTTGAAAGAGGGTTCCATCGCCCTCCTGAGAAACGTGTCCTCTCTCTTGTCCCTGCACTATGCATACCTCTGGATGCGGGACCATCTTGAGAAAGTGAAGGAGGTGGAGCCAGTGACAGGTTCCATTCAGTTTGCTACCTTTCTTGGAATTCTGGAGAAGATGATAAAAAAGGGCAACCGATTCTATCTTTTGTCCGTGAAACTTCCCCATCTCCATGTGTATAATAAGAAGATGGGTTTTGATTACACGAACGGTGTTCTTGCAAGGGTCGCCAAGGTCATCAAGTACTGCGCGGGAAACAATGCCTTCATCACGAGAAAGGGAGGAGGCGATTTCTACGCCGCAGTAAGAGGCGGTGATGAGGTGGAGATAAAGAATCTCACGAGGATTCTCAACCATACGATCCGCAAACGTGTTTTTGAAGAGAAAGCATGGGACGTTGATTCAGCGGTGGAATCGGGCGCTGCCTGTTTTCCTGAAGACGGGACTGAACTCTGGACGCTTATTGAGAAATCGAATATGAGAAGAATTAAGACAGGAGTACACTAAGGAGAGCATATGGATTTTCTGAAAAAATTGTTTGGATTTTTTTCAACCCATCTTGCCATGGACCTTGGAACAGCAAATACGCTTATATATCTGAAGGAGGAAGGTATAATCCTAAACCAGCCTTCGGTAGTGGCCATTGATAATTCCAATGGCAAGGTAATTGCGGTAGGCAAGGAAGCAAAAGATTTTATTGGGAGAACGCCTCCAAATATCAGCGCCATAAGGCCTCTGAAGGACGGCGTCATTGCGGACTTTGACGTGACCAAAGCCATGATCAAGTATTTCCTTACCATAGCCAGCAGAGAGAGGAAAATCTCGAAGCCGAAAATGGTGGTCGGTGTACCCTCCGGCATTACTCAGGTTGAAAAAAAAGCGGTTATTGATGCATGTTTTCAGGTGGGCATTAGGGATGTATTCCTGATTGAGGAACCCATGGCGGCTGCCCTCGGCGCGGGAATGCCAATTGAGCAGCCCAGGGGAAATATGGTTGTTGATATCGGGGGAGGGACCACCGAGGTCGCCATCATCAGCCTCTCGGCTACTGCATACAGTGAGTCCCTGAGGGTGGCCGGTGATGAACTCGACGAGTCAATAATGCGTTACCTTCAAAAAAAGCATCAGGTAGCGATAGGGATCATTGCTGCGGAAAAGATGAAAATAGAGTGCGCATCGGCGATGTCCGTCGAAATGCACACAGACAGCGTAACGGTAGTGGGAAAAGACCTTTTCAATGGTACACCGAAGAGCACGAAGGTGTCGAAGGAAGAGATCAGGGAGGCGATAGAGGAGCCTATTTCCGCAATTATTGACTCCGTGAGAAGGGCGCTTGAAAGGCTGCCCCCCGAATTTGTGTCGGATCTTAATGAGTCCGGCATGATTCTGACAGGGGGTGGTGCAATGCTTCGAGGTTTGGACAAAAGAATAGAGAGCGAGACCGGCATAAGGGTGTATGTTACTGACGATCCACTCTACTCTGTGGTGCTGGGAGCGGGTCAGGCCCTCGAAGAGATGCCGAAGTACAAGAAGGTATTTATAAGCTGAAAAGGGCAGCGAATAGCCAATTTCAGGGGTTTTAAGCCTCGTCAGTGAATAGTCCAAAACTGGAGATGTGGTATTCGAACGGATTCCATGCAGATTCTCACAATTTCGTGTTGCGCTTTTGATTCGCCATTAGCTATTTTAGCTCTTCCGAGAATAGTCGTCCTCCTCAAACAAACTCTTCTTTGTAAATTCGCGTTTTGCCCTATATATAGATAGGTATCTTATGAAAGACGACACCGATCGAACTTTCCGAGATCAGGAGCATAGGGATTACTAAAACAGTGCAGGTTAAGACCTGTTTTGAAATCACCAAAAAGCGGGATTCCGAAGAAGATGTGGATATCAACCGGATCACCTGCCATGGAAACGTTGTGAAAGCGATCCTGGTAACCATAAAAGACAAAACGAAGAAGCGCTTCAGGTTTATCCGTCTCAAGGCTAAGAATAAAATTATCAGGATCGGCACGATTTCCGCGGGCGCCATGAATGCAAGTCTTGTCCATCCTTAAGCCCTTGCCCACAATCACCCGTCGGGAGGATTGTGAACCGTCCGTAGGAGACATCCTGGTGGGCGCAGGGACCGATGACGGAAGTCGGCAAAACTATGAGAGTGGAAGCCATAAACCATAGTATCGTCACTGCCAGAGGATATTTCGGTTTTAAAGAAAAGGGATGAATTTAGACGTCCCGTCTCTCCTGCCGAAACGGAGGGGGGACAAGCTCCCATTCTTTTTGCCTCTTGCGCCGACAGTTCCAAAATCGTAAAATATTGAGGCATTGCGGCTTTGGTCCAAGCAGGCGCCATACGTGAGACCAGAAGAAAGGAGAAAAGATGAGCGGAATTTTTGGATTTGCAGGTAAGGGGAATGCCTTCGTCGAAGTGAGGACGGGTTTGGAGAATCTCTCTCACAGGGGACAGGAGAGTTGGGGCATCGTGTCAGGGCTTAGGGACGGGTCTTTTTCCGAAACGAGGAGGACCGGTTCAATTTTCCAGATGTCGGCTCATACCAGACTCCATTTTGGCTCCATGGCCATCGGCCATGTACGTTATCCTACGGCAGGTGAAGCGAGCGAGCGGAATTCACAGCCCATAATCGGGACCTACGGCAAAGAGAAAATTGCGGTTGTCCACAACGGACATGTGCCCAAGTACAAACAGTTGATGGAGAAGATAGGCGGTCTTTTCCAAACGGATACTGATACGGAGGTTATACTCCAGATGATCGTCCGGTCGGAAGGCTCGGACCTGCTGGACAAAACAGTGAAAACTCTGGCCCGTCTCTCCAAAGAGGCGGCCTTTAGTCTCATTATACTCCATCAGGGGAGATTGATAGCTGCCCGTGATCTTTTCGGTATCTGGCCCCTGGCTATCGGCCGGCGGGGGGAAGAAGGGGATTATGAGTGGGCCATTGCCTCCGAGACCTGTGCTTTTGGCGACCGGTTCGAGTGGATGGGTGATGTGGAACCGGGACAGCTCGTGGTATTCGACGGGGAAGATGTGAGAAGTTTCTCTCTTGGCGACCCCACTCCTCGCCCTTGTATCTTGGAATATCTTGACTATGCTTCGCCAGCGAGCCAGGTTTTTTCAGAAAATATTTATGAATTTCGCGAAAAAGCAGGAGCCAGGCTGGCAGAGAAAGAGACCGAGAATGCAGATATGATAGTGCCTATTCCAAGGGCGGCCGTACCCGGTGCCCTGGGTTTTCACAGTGTCACCGGTATAAGCTACAAGGAACCCATCAGTACAGTGGGCGAAATAGGCCGAATTTTCATTATTTCCAAGGAAAAAGACCGCCTCGAAAAGGTGGAGAAGAAGTTTCAGATCAACAGGAAGATGGTCAGCGGGAAAGATATTATTCTCATTGATACGCTCTTGGTGAGAGGTTCGACTGCCATGATCCTGATCCCTAAACTTCGGGAGGCCGGGGCAAGGAAAATCCATTTCCGCATTACTGCGCCTCCTCCCCGTTTTCCATGTTTCATGGGGATGGCCATGGTCAAGCCGGGAGAGTTGCTCGCCGCAAACAGGACCGATGAGAACCTGAAAAACCTGGTCGGCGTAGATAGCTTCCGGTACCTGTCGATTGAGGATTTGAAGGGGCTTGCGGGGAGGAATATCTGCGATGCCTGCCTCACGGGCAAATATCCGTTTCCCGTCCATGGTACCCAGATTTCACGGTCCTCCGGGATTTAGCGGCCTTTTCGTCGGTCCTTCGTGATATCGTGACTACTCACGATATTTTACGTTGTATCCGGTTCTCGGTCGCATCATGCAGGCAATCAGCCACCATGCTGCAGGATTATGGTCTGAAAGATAAGGTCTCTGCTCCCGCTCCTGTTCCGTTCATAAATGAACTGACGAATGCTCAAGAGAGAACCAGCAGGACACCCAAAGATGCCGACGACAGCAATGAGTTGGTGCGAAAGACTTTGCCCGCAAGAGATGCCGTATTCAGAGAAAAGAGGAATCCTAAGGCGGGAGCGCGATATTAAAGCCCGTGGTGGCTTAAAGGTTGGTCAGATTATCATCATTGCCGATTTTCTGCGAATCGGTAATCCTGGTCCGAGCAGCTTACCTTGTTGTTATGTTATATGTTCGCCGTCTGGCCCTTGGGATTGAGGCGGGACGTTTTAGAATACTTTCCTTCTTAACCTCTCATGCAACTGGTATCCTATTTCCTCTTAAAGCGGAGACGGATCGCAATCAGACCACACAAATGTTTTTCTGGCAGTCACTCGTTTGGCCTGACCTTTTCTATTACTATTATTGTTACAATAAAAGATAAAATAGAACCAATTTACTATTATTAAAATAAAATATAAGTTTTTTTTATATAAAATTTATAAAAAAGATTATTTGACTAAAATTTATATAAATGTTATATTTTAACGATATATTTATCAAATAATAATAAAAATATTAATAAATATTAAAAAAACAAGATATTATTAACTATATAAGTTAATATCATTAAAATATGGATATTGAAGGTATTCTTTTCATTTCAATTTGAGAAAGGAGGTATATGAAAATGAAGGGCAAAAGAGCATTAAGTGTCGTGGTCGCTATGGGGTTTGTCTTGCTTTTGTCACTCGCTTGCTATGCAGCGTATCATCATATGGGCGAAAATGATTCTAAGAAATTTATCTCTGCCTATAAGTGCAGGAAGGGGACAAAACTGGACAGTTGCACCCTGTGTCACAGTGGGGGGTCTTATGAGGACTCCAGAGGGAACACGATAATCCTCGGAAGCTGCCAATGGTGTCATTACAGCTACGGTTATGACGAAAGCGGCGATATCAAAAAAACGCTCAACTCTTACGGTGTAGACTATCTTAATTATGGCAGAAGCGCTAAGGCCCTAAAGGCCATCGCGAAGCTTGATTCTGATGGGGATGGATTTACCAATTATGATGAGCTAAAGGCCCGAAGTTATCCGGGCGATGCCACAGACTATCCGACCAAGGTTTACGCCCCGTCCGTAACCTACACCAGAGCCCAACTTGAGGCTATGCCGCAGCACAAACAATTCATGCTCATGAATACGAGTAAATCGGGTGATTTCTATGCGGAATATAGTGGGGTCACCGTGGAGAAGCTTCTCGCCGATGCCCGCATTTCTGATGCTGCCACCAATATAAAGGTCATCTCTCCAGACGGTTTCTCTCAATATCATTCCCTTGAACCTGACCCGAACTGGTACCATGTGAACGGGACTTATCCCGAAGCTACGTATCATCACACGAAAGAAGCAGATGTCAAGCTTAATCAGGAGTACGGGTGGTGTGATTACAGTGCGATTTCCTGCATTGGGCGACAGGATGGCGATCCCATCGTGGTATCTGATGGGCTAAGGTTGCTTCTCGCCATAAAACGGGACGGTGCATATTTGAGTCGCGGGGTACTTACACGCGACAATAAACTCGACGGAGAAGGTCCTTTCCGTGTGGTTCCCCCGCAGATAATGGAGGGCCCCCCGGACCAGTCTTCAACCGCAAGCAATTATTACCAAGCGTTGTCTATCTGGCCCTATAATGCCAGTTGGGACCATAACGCTGGTTCTGCGACCCGGTCCGCTACAATTATAAAAGTGGAACCTCTGCCTCCCGGTACTACCGATATCAACATATACGAGATGGGGTGGCCATACGTGGACATGTCCCAGATTGTGGTCTATGGAAACATCATAAGGGCGGTATCAATCAACGGTGATGCCGGTTGTACTACCGATCGTCGGGTCAGCTTGACTGTCAACCCACCGTCTATACCGGAAACAATGATCATAAGCAATTCAAAAAATAGGGCATCCGGGAAAAAACTGCCTTATGCAGACAGCGCGCAATGGCGCCTGAGTTCTGGAAAAGGCGTGAAGCAAATCTACACATGGTTCAAGACAGGGACATCCCTCCAGGGACCGTTCACGTCTTCAATCTATTACACCACCGTGTGTCCTAGCATGCCCTGATGAGAGTCAGGATTGAAGAAATGACAACGGAAATCTTTCGGGACCTGACCATTTGATACGGAAGGGGGGATTCCATCCCCCCTTCCCTCCCCTTGTCCGAACTAAATTTTGAACTCAATTAGATACATAAAAAAGGTACTGGATTATTTACGCTGGGTCATACGCTCATAAGTTCTATGTGATCAATCCTGACAGCGTCTTCAAATGGTCTTATACGCCGGATACGGGATATACTTGTCCCCGCCACCGGCCGGCAAGAGCAGGGGTTTTCCCAAAGGGATTTGCATTTTTACATTCGCTGCAGTTTCTTGATAAGAAGATGCTCCTTATGTTCATCATGAAAGCCCTTACTTTAATTTCTGATTACTTTTCCCCGCGTATAACATTCCTTCTCTATAATATTGTGTGTATGGAGAGATGTCAGATCAGAGCGGGGAGTGGGAAGGATTAGAACCGGCCTTCCATATTGCCCGTTCTTGACTTTTTATCCGCCGCCGTGTAATTTGTGACCATGAATGGTCGATTCATACCCTCCGCCGCTTCTCCGCCGGAAAAAAAAGAACAGGCGTGGTGGTTTATTTTCAGGACCCACAAGATGGTAACTATGGAAAATGAAGCAGGCATGTCTGTGCCGTTTATTACCGGTCCTGCCGCCATGGGTCTCCACGCTTTGTCGGAGAGGTATCTGGGCACCCTAGACGGGCGGCACTGTTATTGTGCTGAAGTGGGAGAGAGTGGACTCCCAGAGGGGGCCGCTCTTCATGGTCTGCGATATCTCTTTGAGCACCTTGATAAGAAGCTCCACAGGGTGGCCATGCGTGCGGTGCACCTCATCGAATGGGACAAAAATGAACGGTTCTGCGGCAGGTGTGGCCACGCTACGAACAATAAAATGGAAATGAACGCCAAAGAGTGCCCGCGCTGTAGGCATGTAACTTTCCCACGCATCTCACCGGCGGTTATCGTTCTTGTGGAAAAGGAAGGCAAACTCCTTCTGGCAAGGGCATCGCGGTTTGCAGAGGAAATGTACAGCGTATTGGCCGGATTTGTGGAGCCAGGAGAGACGCTTGAAGAAACCGTTAGAAGAGAGATAGAAGAAGAGGTGGGCATCAAGGTTTGGAATATACGCTACTTCGGAAGCCAGCCGTGGCCCTTCCCTGATTCTCTCATGATAGGGTTCACAGCGGAATATGAGAGTGGTGAGTTGAAAATTGACGGCTCGGAAATAGAGCGCGCCGCATGGTTCGACCCGGAGGCGCTGCCTCTGATACCAGGAAAAATCAGCATTGCGCGAGAACTTATAGACTGGTTTGTGGAAAGAAAGCCAGTCTGAAATCCTTGATACGTTGGCGCCCAGGACCAAGAAGAAACGCATGCCAAATGAATAGGGTTCGCATCTGCAGATGAAAGCCATAATAGTATAGGATAACGAGAACCCAGTATGCGGAAAGCTCCTCAAGCCTGTATCCGCCGCCAGATAAGCGCATGGTCATGGTACGTGTGGCGGGGATATACAAGCTGACTGAATTACCAAGCCGACCGAAAACCTTCTGGAAACGCCAAACAGTGCGCCAGATGAAGAGAGGTTTTTGTCGAGCCTCTGGCCGTAGCATTCGAAATCACGGACTAGGTTCATGTGAGACCTGCGGACAGATCTCTTAAAGTGATGATTATCTTTTACCTGGGCCGTTATCTTGCAATACATTGCATTTCTGGCGTTGCCTTATCTTTTTCTCACAACAAACGACCACGTTTAAACTCTTCGTTCTTTGCTTTCCCTTGCAGGCCCATGGATGATAATGTTATAAAATTTAGTAGCATAGGTATGCGGCCTGTGTGTCGAGCTTCATTGAGAAGAGAAAGATAGGGATATTGTACACATTGTGAAGGCCGAGAGACTAGGATATAAAGGGCAAAAAGTACGTTCTTGCGGCAAGGGTGCAAGGTTTTTCAGAAGCGAGTATAATATCTCGCCATATATTCCCAACGCCATGTCTTCCTTGTAAGTAGCATCGACCCTCGGCATCGGAGGCGCGATCATTACAGAATTGGTGCTGATCTTTCTCGGCATGGGGGGGTAGCCCCCCTAAGTTGTGGTGACATCCTGTTGCGGCAAAGGACAATATAGAGATCACCTGGCGGTTTGGCCTTTATCCGGGCGTGGTGATTTTTCTCGCCATTATGGGCCATAATCTCCTCGGAGAGGGTCTCAGGGACATTTTTGGTCCGAGAGCCAGTTTCGATAGGTCTTATGGAGCGAGAAAGAAAGAGAGATCCGAAAAAAATCACGGAGCATATCTACCGGGTGAGCGGCCCGGACCTGACCGATCCGAGGGACTGCGCTGCGTACCTTATCAATCTCGGCGAACTGGTCCTCATCGACAGTGGATCGGGTCTTCATCTCGACCGGCTGGTCCGCAACATAGAGAGGGCAGGATTTGATCCCGCGAAAGTTTCAACGATTATCCTCACCCACTGTCACTTTGACCACATGGGCGGCGGGGTTAAGTTTCGAGAGCAGTTCGGCAGCCGGCTCGTGATGCACGCCTTTGATGCGGAGTTGGTTGAGGCTGGGGACCAGAGACTTACGGCCGCATTCTGCTTCAACGTGCGCCTGGAGCCGTATTCCGTGGATCGCAAACTATATAGGGAAGAAGAGCAACTTGCGATTGGAGGGGAGATGCTTACCCTGCTTCATACACCTGGCCATACCCCCGGCTCCATCTCGGTCTATCTCAATATCGACGGCAAGAAAATTCTTTTTGCCCAGGATATAGGAGCGCCACTTCTCAAGGAATTCGACTGTAATCCCTATGCGTGGGTCGAGTCGGCAGAGAAGTTGTATGCCCTCAATGCGGATATGTTGTGCGACGGTCATTCGGGAGCGTACGAACCTGAGGATGTCGTAAAGGAGTACTTCCACTATTGTATCCGTTCTCAGTATGAACAAGGTTATCTCCCGGTACAGTCATAGAAGGCAGCGACGGGTGTGGTTGTTTTTAGGTGATTCGGGGTCTGCTGGAGAGACTGGCCCATTATACTTGAACTCCAGAAGGCCATTCACTCAATCTTGCATTACCTCGTTACAAAAATGCAGATACTGGAAGCATCGGTTCCGGGGCGGAAATAAAATATGCCTCTTCAATAACTATAATCCGTTCTCGTTGTCCCGAATTCCGACTGAACTCTCTTCTCGGCGGTCCTGATGCTGCCGGAGTACATCTAAAACATATTATATTGCACCGCTGAGCCATATTTACTACAATAGACCGTAACCTATAAAGGAAGAAAGGACGATCTTATGAACGGGGCAGTTGCTTTACTAAAGACGGCTTCAGCAGGTGGCATTGAGATCTGTTTTGCCAACCCGGGGACTACAGAGATCCCTCTTGTTGTGGCCCTTGATCAGGTTCCGGGTATAAGGGCTGTGCTGTGTCTGTTTGAAGGCGTATGCACTGGGGCCGCAGACGGGTACGGACGCATGAAGGGTAGCCCTGCAATGTCCATCCTCCATCTCGGGCCGGGATTAGCAAACGGCGTCGCCAATCTCCACAACGCCCGGCGCGCGAAAACTCCTATCGTCAACCTTATCGGTGAACATGCCACATGGCACAAAGAGGCCGATGCTCCGCTGGCGATGGATGTAGAGGCACTGGCGAGTACTGTTTCCGGATGGTGCCGTACCAATGATGCGGCGCGGAACTTTTCCCTGGATATGGCGGAGGCGATCTCGGCTTCACGGCAAGGACAGACAGCCACGCTCGTTGCGCCCCATGATCATCAATTAGAAGAAGCGGGTGATACAATTGTGAGCATGCCGGGTGTTGCAGCCGATCCGCTTAATGCCGGAGTTATCGAAAAAACTGCCAACCTTCTGAAGTGCAGCAAGCGACCGGCCCTTCTGCTTGGCGGCCAAGCTCTCCTTGAGCCAGGTCTCCGGCTTGCGGCCCGTGTGCGGACTTTTACCGGCTGCGACCTCCTCGTGGAAAATTTTCCGGCCCGCGTCGAATGCGGTGTTGGTTTGCCGCCTCTTACCAGGATTCCTTATTTCCCTGAGCCGGCTCTTTCCATGCTTTCTGTGTATGACTTGGTGGTTCTCGTAGGAACCAGAGAGCCTGTCACCTTTTTCGGATACGTGGGTGTAAATAGTTACCTGCTTACAAAAGATCAGAAAAAAATATTAATCCCCTCAGGCAATGGCGGTGTCACGGAGGCTCTTGAATATCTCGCGAATATTCTTGAAAGCGGAAAAGGGTCCCAAAGTAAGGCGGAAATTAGCGACAAGCCTGTGCGGCCACAAGTCCCTATCGGAACTCTCACCCCGGAAAAGGTCTGTCTCACCCTGGCGGCAATACAACCTGAAGGAGCAATCATTGTAGATGAGGGTCTGACCACTGCGCTCACCTACTTCCCTCTCACCGTCGGTCTGCCACGCATGACCTGCATGACCATAGTGGGAGGCTCAATAGGCTACGGCATGCCCTGCGCATCGGGCGCGGCCGTCGCCTGTCCCGATAGGCCCGTAATAAACCTCCAAGCCGACGGTAGTGCCGCATACACCGTCCAGGCCCTATGGACCCAGGCAAGAGAAGGGCTAAACGTAACAACGCTTCTGTGCTCCAACAGGAGCTACAATATCGTAAGGGTGGAGTTAGAGAGGGCAGGCGTCACAACCCCCGGACCCTATGCCCAATCTCTTACAGACCTGGGTCATCCAGCTATTGACTGGGTAAGAATAGCCCGAGGCTTCGGCGTACCAGGCGTGTCCGTCGATACCGCAGACGATCTCGCCCGTGAAATCCGTCATGCCCTTGCCGATCCTGGACCTCATCTTATAGAGATGTGTATTTGAAACAGAGTCCCTTTGGTAATGTCTTTAAACCATTTTAATTTAACATATACTATAACCATCTTCAGCAAACCAAGAGCGAATACCAGATGCTGACGCAAGGTTCAAGACTTCTGTGCCATAGTATCATCCAACAATTTTC
>JAISPL010000031.1 GCA_031274925.1 Syntrophobacterales bacterium
GAGGAGATTGAGAAGTTGAATCTGTGAAATCATCTTTACAGGTATTGATCCAAGTCGGTTATCAACCCGTCGATCAATATCCTCGTGCCGTCTTCCGACTGCTCCAGTGTAATTTCTCCAGTTACGTTCCTTTGGCCTGCGAGTATAACTCCACGGACCGCCATGGGAGAGAGTCCCTCAACCAATTCATCACTCTCCACTCCTATGCCGCAGCCCCTGCCTACGGCGAGCACGTGTCGGTGCACACTGTTTTCATCCTTATCAGTGTAGAGAACGCCATCTTTGCCGGCCATGCCAAGGCTGGCGCCATACCTGTGAGATCGAAAGGTAATATGGAACTCTCTACCTCCCTCTGTAACTCTGTAAGTATTTGTCACATCAAGAGCCCCTGGGTCTCCGTTGACTACCTGATCTCCCGTTCTTCTTATTTTAATTTCCATATAAATCCTCCTGCCTAACCGTCTATCATTATACACTCCTTCTCCTTTTAAGGACAGGTCAAACTACTTCCGCCCCGGTCATCTATGGGTAGAGGCTCTGTCCGGTCAGGTCTCCCCGGGACGCGCCTTCTGGCCGGGTATCGAACTGTCAGGCCACAGAACAATTGAACTGAATGTATCTCGGGGCTCGCAACCGGACTCATGTTTGTCAGAAAGATTCGCAGACTGACGGAGCGTTTACACCCCCCATAAGGACCGTCTGTTGGAGAAAGATTTGACCGGATATAAGCGACCTGCTCTGATAAGGTACATCCCAGGAAAACAATACAGAATGGTTTTTGCAATCTGCACATCAAGAGAGAATTCGTTTTCATATATCTTAATCGGCCTCTGTTGCAAAATGCCGGCCGAATGAGAATCAATGCCTCTCACCATGGCGGCAAGATTGCTTCCTGAGAAAAGAGGCCGTGAGGGATCATATTTGGACGCGGTATTACTCAGGATCGGTCTTACCTTCGCGGTGACAAAACTTCCACCCCATGCTACTGGAAAAAAGCACGGTGTGCAATATTGTGCCACCGCGTGACCGCGCTCCATAGTTACCGGGCGAGAAAAGTTGATCATCAGGATAGGTTCCGTCAAACATGGGGGCACCAAGATCGGGAAGAATCAATTATCGAAGCAGAGTCGATAGTCACCGCGAGGACACGATTATTCCGAAGAGAACCCTTGATTCGTGCGCTAAAAGATGAAGGCATCCGGATGATCGAAAGCATGGGGACAGAGTGTCTGGAACTGAAAAAGGTCTGTATGGTCTTTCTATTTATGGAATCATCCCGGATTAAGAGGATCGAATATGCGATATTTCGTTTTTTTGTTGTAAACCATCCCGGATTAAGAGAGAATGGATTATTGGGTTAATGATTTTTTACGACGGCTTGTGGAAAAACAGAGAAATCCATAAAGATGTACAATACGAAGAAGACGATCTGGTTGCCTTAGTATCGCAATGACGCTCGGGGCGC
The DNA here is from genome assembly GCA_031274925.1 of Syntrophobacterales bacterium. Taxonomy (NCBI): domain Bacteria; kingdom Pseudomonadati; phylum Thermodesulfobacteriota; class Syntrophobacteria; order Syntrophobacterales; species Syntrophobacterales bacterium. The sequence goes on from JAISPL010000031.1 coordinate 1,466, forward strand.
ACTCCTCTCACGCAACAAATTCAAAGATCCCCGGGAAACACTTGTGCAAAGTGTACTACTCTGGCTTGGAAGAGGTTTTATCTGAGGACCGCAAAGTCGTAAGGAGTAGTGACATTGAGATCTGGCTTGGGCTATCACAAGCCGGAAAAATAGATATGGCAGATCCTCATGCGTCAGGCGCCGACTGTGTCGGCTGCCACCGATTGGGTCTAGGCAAAACCTTCACGGTAATCGGCCGGAAAAAGTTTCTGGGCGCTTTTACCCGCAGTGAGATAAATATGATCAATAATAGCATGACTTCATGGATGGAATCTGGCTTCCTGGGAGTATTCTACGGTCAAAACAGCCTATTCTGCCGCGCGTGTCACAATGAGAACTTGATCTCTGATAGCCCAGAAACACACAAAAATTGGGCCTGCATGAAGTACCGCGGATCACTGGACAAAATTGCTTCAATCAAAAAGGACTGTATTAATCCATACAATCCTCATCTCAAAGAGATTGCTTGCATGACATGCCATCGTGACCATACGCCATCAACATCTTACTGTTCCAACCGCCATACTTTAAGCATAAAGATCCAGGGAGACACTCTGGACACGAAGAAGAAAGGGAAACAAAGACCTGTTGCGGCGGCACCTGACATTGCGGTGCCCAAGAATATACACTTTGAGAAAACCGACATAATGGCAATAGGATCGGTAGCAGCGAGACTCGTTGCCGCCATCACCGCCCGTGACATAGGCACAAAGATAGTCGTCCTCAAAAAACAGCCGATTACCGGTGGAAACAGCGTGCTGGCCGCCGACAGAATGAATGCGGCAGATATAAAATTTCAGAAGAAAAGGGGCATAACCAGCTCACCGGACCGCACGTACAAGGACAAAATGACAGGCGGCAAGCATCTCAATGACCCGGCATTGCCCAAGGTCTTTGCAGAAAAATCAATTGATTCGGTTGAACAGCTGACCAAGCTCAGAGCCGATCTCAGCGATATAGGGCGTCCAGGCGAGACAAGCGTGGACCGGGCCCACAAATCCAAAGGAGAAACCATCGTCTCGCACATCTTTAATGGGCAGATACATGATAACCTGAAACAGTTTGAGAGTTATCAATCCAATCTTGTAAAGCAAGACATCAACCCGAAAGGTCTCGCCGGAAAGATCAAAGTGCCGCCCCAGGAAGCCATGAAGACAACGATAAATAATTATAACGGATTCTATGCGTCGAATGCTGATTTGCAGTTCAAGCATCCCGATATACCGCTCCCGATAGAGGCACCGAACTATTATGCCATCAAAATAGCGCCTGACATTATACGATGAGTGGATCGAAAATCAAATACAGAGGCGAGGGGGATCAGTGAGGAGGGGGAATTGATCCAGGAATTTTTTGCCGCCGGTGAAGTAACGGGCAGCATACATGGAGCGAACCGTCATAATGGCAATTCCATTTTCAAAACTATTACTTTCGCGAGAATAGCAGATAAAAATGCGGTCAAGTTTGCAAAACAGATGGCAGGAAACATACAGAAGAAAACTGCCGTGCCCAAACCCTGATCATTTAAGGAGGTATACATGTCTTTTGAAAAAATAAACGGGCTCAATATCTATTATGAAGTCCACGGTGAAGGTGAGACTATCATGCTCCTGCATCACGGTTTCGGTTGCTCCAAAATATGGAAGAAGGTTTGTCCAGCCCTTGTTGACCAAGGTTATCGGGTTGTTATGTTCGACCGGCGCGGCTTCGGCCAATCGGACCGGGGGGGTAATTTTCAGGAATTTTACGAGAGTGACCGATACCGGACGGAAAGCGTAGAGGAATTAAAGGCCATCAAAGATACCTTGGGAATCAATAAGTGCCATATCGTGGGACAATGCGAGGGAGGCGTGGTTGGGGTCGACTACTCTGTGAAATATCCGGGAGAAGTTATGACTCTCACCACATCCAGTACCCAGTGTTACAGTGAAATCCCGATGACTGAGCTTAATTCCCTGAAGTTGGTCAATACCTACAGGGATTTGGCTCCTGCGTTACAGGCCCGGATGATTGAGTGGCATGGAGAGGAATTTGCGGAATGGAACTATAATCAGTTCGCTAAATCAGGTGGTGAATACGGCACCGGTCTTTTCGATCTAAGACCCATACTCCCTTTTGTTCCCTGCCCTACCCTGGTAATCTATCCTGACAGAAGTTCTATCTTTGATGTGGAACAATCTATCGCATTTTACCGCAATCTGATAAAAGGAGAGCTGGCAGTGTTCCCGAAATGCGGCCACAACACGTACGATCAGCGCCCGGACGATTATATTCGCGCCATAGTCGAGTTCATTGCCAGAATCACAAAGGGCAAAGAATCAAGAGAGGGGCGCCCCGAAATGACATGCTTGGCATAAATAAGTTCTTTGATCCAGGATTGGAGGACTGCCGCCTTGCGATATCCGGCCCCTGGTTTCCTCCGATAAAGCATTATTATAGATAGAGAAGAATATCAAAGAAGGCTTATGGAAGTAAACAAGGAAATAATCTAATGACTCGACAATATAGACAAAGAAATTACTCGCCAAATACCGGAAACTGGTCAAGGAAAATCAAATAAAGGGTCCAATTCACAGCAAAAGAAAACCAGACCGCTGTTTTTTTGCAAAAAAATATATGACATCTTAAGAATCAAGCGGCATACATTCACTGCCTTAACGGCCCAATATTACAAAGATGCTCAGCTTTCTCTAGGACCTGCAGATTCGCTGAAGTCTGCTTTATCAACAGACGGCTTCTCCTGATCGCACATAGGGAGGGAGCCAGAGGCTCTACTGCGTTTAATGATTTAAGACCGGACCTCATCCCGATTAAAAGCTTTCCTAGGGCCTGTCTAGCTGTCTACCCCCTTACGACTAACGGCATATACACCATACCTTACTTAAGAAGGTAAAAACTATGGGACATGTACTACATGCTCACGCCAGGACAACTCAGGTAGTGCGTAGAGAAATAATAAAATAGTCAAGAAAGCCTGATAAAGCTTGCAGTACATTATGGCGTGAATCTAAAAACTA
>JAISPL010000032.1 GCA_031274925.1 Syntrophobacterales bacterium
ACAAGACTATTACTTGCACATCAAAGAATGCGAATTCAGATTTAACTTCAGAAACGAAGACGTTTATGATATTTCAGTGAAAATAGTCAAGAAATTTTAGGAAGTTCGTGGAAAGACCCAAAAAAGTAACGACTCACTTGCCTTTTGTAAGAGGCAAAGGCAGTCAACGGAGTCCGGACGGGATACGGAAAAAGAGTACATAGTGCCTCTGCAGTGGGGTGGAAAATCGGCTTCTTTATGTGGCACAAGACGGGGACATCATCACGTCAGCCGGAATATTCACAAGCATAGGTAACTCTCTTCTTGTGGTTGCAAGATATTTCAGAAAGGATATCCCCGGTCCACGGCAAGGCAGATGGAATACCTTTATATTGATAACCTTGCGCGTAGGGTGTCGTGAAATAGACGGACCGTCAGTCATAACCAAGTTCGGCAAGTCTCTTCTCGCTTATTCCCATAAAATGAGCTACTTCGTGTACTACGGTAATTTCTATTTCCTCTTCCAGTTCCTCAGGAGTCTTACACATCTCTTCGAGGGACTGCTGGAAGAGGAAAATGGTATCCGGATAAAGAGGTGGGGCCGTGACAGAACACCTCTCTGTCAGAGGTGTTCCCCGGAAAAGGCCGAGTAATATCTCGCCGGGAGGTGTTTCCGCTTCCCGAAGCATTATCCTGGATGGTTTTGGGAGCACCGTGATCAGCATATTGTCGAGATGCTCGCGAATCTCAGGGGGTATTCGCTCTATTGCTTTTTCTACAAATCTATCGAACTCCTTGTCGGAAAGTTTCATCCACCCTCCAGGCAACAAGGTTTGAATTTTATTTAGCCTTCAAATCATAACCTCCGACTTTACCGGAGGTTATGATTTTACCATATCCGGGGCTGTTGAGGAAATAATGAAACACTTCAGAGCGGTTCCGGCGAAATTGTGTGATGTTCTGTTCTTCACGGATAAATTGGGCGGATGATTGGAGGTTATGGCCACAAGTGATAATGGGACTATATTGAAGGCAATCTATCCTCGTTTGGCTGTTATTATAGGTAATCCTCTGTTCGAAACAAAAACCGATATGATATTCTTAGCATTCATGTAAGAGGAAGGTCGAAAGATGTCCCCATATTGGTCGAAGTATTTCGTTCGTTGTTGCATAACGGAGCGGATGGATTATAAAATCGGTATAGTCATCTTTTCGGAGGTAAATACACATCTTCCCTTCTTATGGCTCCAAAATTACTGTTCTTTCTCTCCATTTATATGGTAATATGATTAAAATGCTTTTACCCGAAAGAAGGAGGGTTTAAGTGGCAAGAAATACTTACAAGAGCGAAAAAAGAAGAAAGGAGACTGCCCGTCTCAAAAAACAGGAGGAAAAGCGGCAGAGGCGTTTCGGGGCCAAAACTTCAATGGAAGAAAGTGAAATAGAATCAGCCGAAGCGGAGAGTATTCCCGAAGAGGGAACAGCGACAGAAGAGCAGGGTAGCGCTGACGGAAGAGAAGAGGGGGCATAGCTTCCAGTATTCCGTTCGCTTCAAACGTACCCTTTTGGTATGATTCGTGAAGTCGCCCCCCTGCAATTTATAGTCACCGCACTTTAAAACAGTCTGCAAGGGCATCGTCAAATGAATCGAATAGATGCAAGATGCTACGCAGCCGAGATTTGAGCCAGCCCTAGAAACGTTCAATCAAGTTTAGTTCCAGCAAATAAAGATGATTGGACCTCTTTCAAGCGCGTTAGCTATACCCGCTGAGTAATTCTCATCTGATTGAGCCATGTCGCACGACTGATCTCTGTCTATCTTTTTTGTAGGCCTACTTCAGGCAAGGTGTTTTTGTATATCGGTTGCGGTATAGGCATGATGCAAAATTGTACAAAAGGGCGATTATTATAGACAATAACATGCAGTAACATAGTTTAGGGTTTGCCTCACACTAAAATGTTAAAATCATGGCGGTGCTTAAAAGCGACCATCTGTCCGTTGCCGGAGATGAGCCTCCAATGTGGTGTAAACTGCGCCACCTGAGATGTTTTTCCGGTGTGTCTTCAGGAATTTGAATTTTCGGGGGTTCAGGGATTGGGAGCAACCGGAGCGGGCAGGGTGATGTGTGTGCCGGATGCTTCTATGATATTCATGATAGCAATCAATAATTCTTCCTGTATAGTCGTAAACGTCTCATACGCTGTTTCCTGCACATAAGCGTTCAGTTCAAGCTCCAAGGCGAATTCTGAAAACCGAACAAAATTTACCCTTGCAGTGTCGGTTTCGATCTTGGGATGTTCCTTCAGGACGTTTCTGATTTCATGAAGAACACTCTCGAGTTGTTTAGAAGTAGTATTTGGATGAAGACTTATCTTATGCTGGAGCAATATTTTGTCTCGGAGCGTGAAATTTTCAAGACTCATCAATGCAAGCTGTCCATTAGGGATTGCAACTATTGTCCTGTCCGAGGTGCGTATACACGTGGACCGCATTCCGATACTTTCTACCGTGCCTGAGTAGGTGCCGGCCTTGCAAGAATCGCCTACTCGTATGGGTTGATCCGAAATGATCATAATACCGCCGAAAAGGTTTTCCAGAGCCTTCTGGGCTGCAAACGCAACGGCGATACCACCTATTCCCAATCCGGTGAGGGCGGCTGTTATATTGATACCTGCTATACGTAGAATGGCCAGAGTCCCAGCAATGAGTATAAACGCCTTGGAAAGCTTGCCCGCAAGCTCTATCATGGCGATCTTACCTGACGCTGTGCCGGCCCATCGTGTATGCCTCAAATTTACCGTTATATCAATCAGTCGTATTGTGAGCCATGTGATCCCGACGATAACGAGGGTAAGTGCGGCATAACTCCAGAACAGGCTTACCAGTATTGAGCGACTGAAGATGGAGATAGCCCACATGGCCAGGGCCAAGATAAATATACGAAGGGGGCGAGTTAATGCCATGACGTGGTGATGCGCCTGATATCTTGTGATCCTGAAGACGATCGCGATCAGTAGCGGAGCCAGAAGACGGGTGAGAAAAGTTGCTATCATGAATGAAAATGGAACGACAAGGAGAATATAGATCCATTGCCAAAGCGGAAACCACAGAAACCATATGTCTGTCATGAACTGCGGAATATATTTTTCCGGGGAATGGAGATTCAATTCCTCATAGAATTCTGGAATCTTATCGAGAGTTTCGGATGCGAATAGCCATACAGGGGGCTGATTACCCTGTTGGATTTTTTCCAGGAAAATATCAAGGCTGCCTGACTCCGATTTGACGCTTCCCACAAACTCTTTTGAGGGCAGTAGGTGGTCGTTTTGGTGACCTTCATTTTTAGTACTTAGCATCCCGAGTCTACCAGAAAATCCGCGCTCCAAAACAACCTGCAGTTGATTGACTAGCTTGTACCCGTTTCTACCGGTCTTCTTTGTATTGAGGAATTTTAAGGCGCGCTCGTCATTTCCCTTCTGTGCGGCCATCATGAAGTTTACTATAGTCCCCTGAGGAGTCATTCGACCCAGATTGTCTGTGACCACTTCCTCGGGGACCGGCAGAGGCAAGTTCTTCTTTGATACGAAAGGCGTTGTCTGGGCTAACAACCCGGAAGAAAGGAGGCACAGCACTGTGATGACAGTAAATCTGAATATTTGTCTCTTGAATCTCAACTGACCTCCCCTCATACTTGATGCCCAGTTTCGATGTCAGGCCTACCTTTACATAAGTGAAAGTATTTTAATTTTTGTTTGAGGCAGTGCAATATGAAAGAAAAAGGATTACGATTTCTCGCAATCTCTTGAAATCATATGGCTGGGGGAAAGGGATTTGAACCCCTATTCGCGGAGTCAGAGTCCGATGTCCTGCCATTGAACGATCCCCCAGCATTCCATTTTGATATCGCTACATACATTTATCAGAATATAAAAATTGAGTCAACTACTTTATCGAAAAAAGGTCTGCAAGTGGTAGCTAAAACGCATTCCCCCTGAGTCAGTCATCATTCCTCAGTCCTCTTCCTAAAATAAGTAAAAAGGCATAAGCTGACATCCATGAAATATGAGATGTTACAAAACTATACGAATGAGAAATTTCATCGAATAACAGGGGTAAAGCACACAACATTCA
>JAISPL010000033.1 GCA_031274925.1 Syntrophobacterales bacterium
TACGGATTGATAATCTGTCCGCAAACGCTATTGTCTCCGGATACTATCACTCTTTCGCCTTTAACGATAATGGAGAGGTATGGTCCTTAGAGGCATGGGGAAGGAACAGTTCCGGTCAGTTAGGTGATGGGACGACTAAAAGAAATACTGTCCCCATTAAGGTGATGGGGGAGTAAATAGTCTTTGACGGCGGAATAAACTGAATGAGTCGCAACCTCCTGCGGGATTGAAATATCAGTCCCGCAGGAGGTTTTTTACCTGAAAACTCACTATTGTAACGGCCCAGACATTTCTCCCATCTTACCGGCTTACCGGCAGAAAAACTGACGGTAAGCAAGGCCCCTTCCCCTAAATAAATAATCAATCCTCTCTGCCCCCCCCACAGACAGATAATGCAGAACAGCAGTCATAACGCCTGATTCCATGGGCAAAAAATAGTTTGACAATCATTATTACTCATAGTATATAACGAACTGGCAATATAAACAGGACGGTCACGGAGGTTTTCCTTGGAAATCAGCCAGAGGCATTTTGGTTTATCTTCTTTTCATAAACCGGTCTCTCGACCTTCCTGACGCCAAGATGGCCGGTTACACTTGACGTACTTAAGCTGTCGGCTTAAAAAAAACATCAAGAGTGGAGATTGTACGCCGGACAGTGGATAATTATCGAGTGTCCGCTTGAATTGTCAGACCGCTCTGTTAGCATGAAACAGATTAACTGTATGGAAAATTAAAATGAGGAAAACAGTCATAAGCGCAATATTGAGCATGCTTTGTTTTATGTTGCTTATCGGGTTAGCCCTTGCCGTGGAGATCAATGTTTCCGCAGCAGCAAGCTTGAGAGAAGCCGTGACCGAGTTGTCAGAGATCTTTGTAAAGAGACACCAGGGCATAATCGTGCAGAAAAATTTTGGAGCATCTGGCGCCCTTGCAAAGCAGATCGAAAACGGGGTTCCCTGCGACATATTTTTCTCGGCAAATCAGGAGTGGATAGACTATCTGAGAGAGAAGAAACTTCTCGACGGAGAAAATATCACGACCTTTGCCTTTAACGAGCTCGTATTTGCAGGTAACCCCGGTCTCAAGATAAGGGATCTTAAAGATGCGGCAAGGCTGGATAAGATCGCCATCGGCAGTCCCAAAAGCGTGCCTGCCGGTCAATATGCCATGGACGCATTCAGAAACGAAGGTCTAGATAAACAGATGGAAAAGAAATTGGTCATGGCAAGAGACGTCCGTGAATGTCTCCTATATGCGGATCGCGGTGAAGTGAACGGCGCTTTTGTCTATAAGACTGATGCGGAACAGATGGCCAAAAACGTTAAGATTCTTTTTACCGTGCCTCAGGGTCTCTATCCGAGACCAACATACCTAATGGCACTGACCTCGACGGGAAGCAGGAAGCGCGAAATACTTGCTTTCTATAAGTTCCTGCGGTCTCCCGAGGCTAAGACAGTTCTTCAAAGGTACAGTTTTCTGGTGAACTGACCATCAATGCTGCCCGCTTTTACACCCACAGACTACTCGGCAATATTGCTGTCACTGAAAGTTTCAGTGGTGGCGACTTTATTGTCCCTTCCATTTGGGTTTGCAGTGGCCTACCTTATGACCTACCGCTCATTCCGGGGGAAAATCGTCCTTGATGTAATGGTCAATCTCCCATTGACCTTGCCTCCAGTAGTGATAGGATACCTGCTGCTGCTTCTCCTGGGACAGCAGGGGTGGGTAGGAAAATTTATACTTAAGCCCTTGGGCATCAGTATAATTTTCACCTGGAAAGCAGCTGTTATTGCAACGGCAGTGGTCGGTTTTCCGCTTATGGTCAGGTCTATCAGAACCGGCATGGAGACAATCGACCGGCGGCTTATTCAAGCATCGAGAACTCTCGGGGCAGGATGGTTCGACAACATTGTGACGGTGATCATACCGCTCGCAATGCGGGGAATTATTGCTGGTTCCGTCCTTATGTTCGCAAGGGGACTCGGCGAATTCGGCGCTACAATCATTGTGGCAGGCAATATTCCTGGGGTCACCCAGACTATCCCCCTTGCCATTTACGAATATGTCAGCTCTCCAAGGGGGGATGTTCTGGCAATGGTCCTTTGCACCGTCTCCATCACCATCTCCATAACCGTGCTGGTACTTCACGAATGGCTTAGCAGACGTATGATAAAGAAGGCCGATTGACATGGAATTAAAGATCGCAATACAAAAACAATTCGGGACGTTTCATTTGGATGTGGATTACGATGTTGAAGGTGAGCGGGTTGGGATATTCGGGCCTTCCGGTGGTGGCAAATCGACGCTTACGGGCCTTCTCGCAGGACTGAATCATCCTGATAGAGGGATAATCCTGCTTGATGGAGATGTGATCTTCGACAGCAGCAAACAGATCAACACCCCTCCAAACAGACGGCGCATCAGCATGGTATTCCAGCGTCCCCATCTCTTTCCTCATCTAAGCGTAAGAAACAATCTCCTCTATGGTTACAGGCGTTGTGCGCCTGAGCACCGCAGAATCACGCCGGATAATCTGGTAGAAGTGCTGCGAATTGGCCATCTCCTGGACAGAGGAATCAGGAATCTTTCCGGCGGGGAAAGACAGAGGGTGGCTATCGGTCGCGCAATCCTTTCCAGTCCCCGGTTGCTCGTAATGGATGAACCTCTGTCGGGTCTTGACGACAACCTCAAATTCCAGATTATTCCCTTTCTTAAAGAGACATGCGAGACCTTCATGATCCCGTACCTCTTCATCTCACATTCGTTAGTCGAAATGAGAATCATGGCGGACAAGGTGCTAAGTATGGCAGAAGGGCGCATTACGGGACATATGACTGCAGAGGATCTGGCAAGATCATACATGGGAGGTAACACGACAGGCTATACCAATCTTCTTGCCTTGAAATTCTCACGCCGTATAAATGGCCTGTATGCCTATGACTGGGGGAACCGGGAGATTTTCGTTTCAATGGGCAGCGACCAACCGTCCACCTTTTTTGAGCTGTCTTCAATGGAAATAATTCTCTTCAGGCGTCACCCGGAAGCCATCAGCGCCCGCAACCTGCTGAATTGCCGCGTCACCAATGTTTTTGATGCAGGCTACAGGCTTGGCATTGAACTGGAGTGTGGCGGAGAACGCCTCATAGCGGAAATCGTCAGGCAGGCTGCCGAAGATCTTGGCATAACAAAGGGAAACGAAATCTTTGCCGCCATAAAAGCCACAGCTTTCAAGCGTCTGGGTTGATTAGTCCAAACCATATCAACCGGACCGATTCCATGAACCGCCTTTTCATAACAGAAGGTCAATCCCGCAAGGGAACTCATATTTTTTTCCGACAGAACCCATGAGTGTAAATGTTATATGCCTGACCAGGCTTCCACCAGGAACCGGTCTGCTCAATCAGTTTCATGGAGGGAGTGGATCTAAAACCCACTGTAAAATCCGCCAAAAGTCTTGACAGAGCGGCCGGACAGATGTAAAAAAACTATATGGAGAAAATGAAGCTTGCGTATAAGGTGTGGCTTGACAAGGATGGCAAGGCTTTCGGTGAAGGCCCTTACAGTCTGTTAAAGCTTGTGGAGAAGACGGGTTCGCTCAATCAGGCGGCGATGGAAATGAACATGTCGTACCGCAAAGCATGGCTCACGATTCGCTCCATTGAAGAAAAACTGGGATTCACCCTTCTTGAGAGACATACTGGAGGCCGCTCCGGTGGAGGTTCTACGATCACACCCGAAGGGGCGGAGTTCATGAATCGTTATGAGTTATTCCGGAAAGAAGTGCAAGAAGTTCTCCAAAATACCTACCTCAAGCATTTCGGTTAATATCTCTATCTGAATATCAGCATGGCGGCAGGTTTTGGGCCGGGCGTTATAGTACGTGCGCTTAGACAGAAAAGGTGGGCGGCTTTGAAATGATCCTTCGCAGATCATCGGCCTCATCGAATACCCGGACCAAACAACTTCTCCGAATCCTGCGTATGGCCGATTTTGTTCTTAAGCCACTTTCTTCCGCCGGGCTTACAGCCATTGTGCCGCCAGAGGTTCTTGCCGATGTATACACCCTCGTCCTTGTCGATCCTCTCATAGCAAACATAACAGGTATCACGTCTCAACTCATCAAAGAGAGGTTCCTGATAATATTTCTGTCTTACCTTACGGGACATATAGATTATTCCTTGCCGTATCTTTCGATAAGGACTTCGGTGAATTTCCAGTAACCATCATCTGTTTTTCTCATCTTTACCGCCTCTACGCCTTTGCTTTTAATCTCTACAGAAGCTGTATTGCCTTCCCGCCTGACACGGAGATGCCAGATTATGCCCACATTGACGTCATGTATGTCAAGATTGCCGAGAGTTACCGTTGACCCGCTGCTTAGCGGGATGCTGCCCTGGCCGCGTATGACCGATACGAGATAGAGGCGTACGCCTTCTTTAATGCTTAGCATGTTCGTCGAAACAGCCGACGCGATACCCTTATTTAGCCCGGTGGAGGTCTCGTCTCTTGGGAAAAGGCTCTTTGCGAGGCTTTCGGTGACAGAATCAATGTCAACATATTTCATGGCGGCCTCAGCATCATGATCGCTCACTGCCAGGATAAATCGATAAATCGAGTAGTACGGGGTGGTTTTAAGATAGATAAAGGCCAGGACCATTAAGAGAAGAATAACGCCCGATACGAGTATTACCTTGCCTTTCTTCATACGGTGATTATTTCCCTCTCAGGAAGCATTGGCAAATGCCGGTGGGTTTCTTCCAAAACAGACAGGCAGGGCTTCCTTTTATCTGCATGGCCCGGAAACACGGCGGCACAGGGAATGCCAAAACTCAATGGACGAGGCATGGTGTTGCTCCTTGTTGGTCAATAAAATAAAAAGATAGCATCAAGGAAGAAAAAAAACCAGCCCAGAGAGGTTACCATACCAAAATACCTGATGGTCTTTTTTCTCTTAGAGAATATAGCGATCGATAAAAGCATGAGGCCGGCATGTAAGGAAAAGAAAATAAGGACATAACCATAGTTCCTCTTTATTTCCTGAACTATCACTCTTTATTTGCCAGTTCATCCTTTTTTGGTCTTAAGTTCGGCCTTTTTCTTGTCGTAAGGCTTGATTACATCCCTGTTTGGACGAGCATATTAAACGGGAGCCGGATAGTATCAGGAAAGATAAAATATAGAAGCATTTTATGAGAAGAGACTGATGGAGATAACCGTCGCCAGAACGTCAAGGGTGCGATTCCGACAGTAGCAAGGCTCAATATGATGTATGACATCCGAGATGAAAGGCGCGGGGTTAAGATAACAAAATCCTATTACAATCGAAGTGATAACCGGATAATTACAGCAGGCACGGGGCGTAAGGTTTGGGCGGCCCGTCAAAAGGCCGCCCCGCAGTTTCGAAGATTTGGTAAAGCGACGGGAGAGCAAGGAGCGCTGACGATCACTGAAGTCTTGAAGCAGACAGGCTTAAAAGAAGCTACGTTTTATAGGCGTTTACGGGAATAAAAACTTAAGCAGGAAAGATAATTAAGCAACTATCAAAATGTGTACTTTTTGATAGTTACAACTAAGGGTAAATACTTAGGTATTCAAAGGAGTTACATGAGATGAGGACGGGTTTTGGATAAAAACATGGTGCGCCGTATATTACGCTGTAAAGCGCTACAACGGTAAAAACAACACAGGGACTTACTTCCCGGAAAAGGAGCGTTTCAAGATGAGACCCAAGAAAAATATACTTTTATCTGTACTCGTTTCAGCGGCATTTATATTGACCATAATATACTCTTCAAGTTTTTTCATCAATGTTGCATATAGTGCTGATCAATATAGAATTACAGGACAGTTTTTCGATAGAGGCAGCATGGAAGAGGACGTGCGACCGATCACTTTTCCCCAGGGAAAAACGCCGTCCATCGGGGTGTTTAAGGGCGGTATGCCCGTTAATACGCATGTTACGGTTACGCCAGACGGCAAGTTTGAGTTTTATCTGTCTAAAGAGTGGGTCGACGCTTTTGTGGGCAATGAAAACGACTATTATATGTATATGCCTTTTCTCGATCTCGCGATATTCTCGCAATATGCCGACTACAACACCTCCAACAACGGTCGTCCGGTAAGCATCTCAGAAATAAGGGCAGGCGCACCGCTACCAATATTGGGGCGGTTTGGTGGCATCATTCAAGGCAAATTTTCACTGCCAACAGATGTCGTCTTTCCGGATCCTGGCTTACACGGATATATTGCCCTAAGGGAACTCAAAAGTAATGATTATGATAATGAGAGTTGGTATAGCTTGAACAACAACCAAGGTTATTTCCAGTATAGTTTGACAGTTCCCCCCGGTCAATACAAAATTGCTTTTGGTTATGGAAGGTATGGTAGCGCGAATACGTTTCAGTATTTCAATGGGAAAACCACAGACGAAAGCGCTGACATCATCACGGTTACCGCTTTTGAAGACGTTACAGGCGTCAACACCGTAGGGACACAATTATCGAGCGATGCTACGCTTGCTTCGCTCACCGTCAGCGCTGGAACGCTTATCCCCGCCTTTACACCCAACACTACAAATTATACGGTCACTGTCCCTAATAATGTCAGCAGTATTAACATAACAGCTGCAGCCACTCATGGAGCGGCTTCAGTTGCCGGCACAGGGACAAAGGATCTTGTCGTTGGCATAAACGCTTTTTCTATTACAGTGACCGCCGAAAATGGCGCAACACATACCTATACAATAGCCGTGACCCGTGAAGGTGAGCCGCCTGAGATCACTACCAGCTCGTTACCGTCTGGCACGGCGGGAACCCAATACAATGAAAAGCTGGAAGCCACAGGCGACCCCGATCGTTGGAGCATCGTAGGGGGAGCATTGCCGGAAGGTTTGATATTAACCGCTAACGGTATTATATCAGGCATCCCAAGGAAAGGGGAGACCGCTTCTTTCACTATACGAGCGGAAAACCAATACGGCTTTGATGAAAAACAGTTGTTTATCGAAACAACTGACGAACCACCCATCATTGTAGGCATACCACCCATCATTACAACGACATTTCCAAATAACCGGTTGCCAGACGCCGTGGAAGGAGAACTGTATCCTGGTGTGAGACTTACAGCAACTGGAACCGCACCCATTTATTGGTCGGCGAGCGGTCTGCCTGAAGAAATGTGGATAGATGCACAAGAAGGAATAATTACGGGGATTCCAAGAACACCAGGCATGAAAATCTTTTCTATCACAGCGACTAATATATTTGGTCCGTCAGTAGACACCAAGACATATCAATTATATGTAAGGCCTGCAGTTTTAAATACCGATGCACAGTTTTTACAGGAGAGCGTCTCAGGAATATTGAGAAACGGCTTGAGCCAAAGCAACCTGTCCCTCAATGGTAAGGTTTTAACATTGGTTATCGATGGCAGAGAGTTTGTTCTAAGCTCCAATGCTAACAACCGCAATATAAGCGGTGAAATCGCTCTCGGTAACGGTTATTACCTGGTATTCGACATCAAGGGCAACGGCTCAAACGTTAAGGATTTCAGGGTTATTAAGAGATAGGCAAATCCATAAGGAGCAAAAATACAGGCCAAGGCTTAAATCGCCTTGGCCTGTATTTTTGCTCAAATATCATTTCACCCCTTGTCAGCCGGACAATACGTATGCGCCCTTATCCAGAAACTCCCAGGTCTAATCAGCACGGAAGAAAATGCCGGATTTAAACCCCTTTCTCTATAATCCAATAGGTCATCGAACAATACAAAATATCAATATATAAACTATCAATATATTTAATTTCAATGCACTTATTGCTGGAGTATCGGCTGATAAGTTGCTATAATTTTTTCCTCCTGCTTTCCAAACATTATAGACTACTTGAGGTGAAGCCATGGGAATTAATTACCGAAGCGATCTTAGCGCCGATGAAAACCTGCTGATGGCGCTCGTGAGAGCGGCCGAAACTTTCAAAAGGGCCGTCTCCAACATCTTCAGAAAACACGGCCTTTCCTTCCCGCAGTATAATATGCTGAGGGTGATTGATGCCTCAAAGGATGGCCAGAGCAGAATCACCCATGTGAGCCGCATCATGATCGTTCCCGTTGCGAACATGACCGGCATTGCGCGCAGACTCGAAAAGAACGGATTCATCAAGAGAAAATCGGATCCAAGTGATGAGAGAGTTACAATCCTTGAGATCAGCCCAAAGGGAAAGAAGACGCTAATCCGCATTGAGAAGGAGAGGGATGATTACATATACATGATGTTGAAAGATTTTGCCGAGAATGAAAAATCAGTTCTTCTGCAAAATCTCAAACTCCTTATCAGAAATAACAGAGAACTTGAATAGCTCTTACTCCTTCATTCCATCTATGGAAGATCTCTTGTCTTGCATCTCCACGGAAAGATTTCAGTCTCGCGCCTAAAGAGGCGGCACCAGCCATAGGACCCTAAACAGGGTCGGATTCAATCTTTTTTCCTGGACCGGACTGCCTGCCGCTTAAGTATTACTTGTCGGTAGAACGCGGAAAGGGGATTGATATAGTCCCGATTGGACACTCGGGGGCACAAAAACCGCATTCCTCGCAAAGGTCCGCTGCAAGATGCACCTTATCGCCTTTTAGAGACAACGCCTCAGGCGGACATGCCTCCACGCAGTTCCCACACCCTGTGCATTCTTCCAAACCGATAACAGGTATCATCAGATATTCATCCCCATGCGATATCCATCATGAATCGCATTATTTATTCTTCGTGGTCTTTTTGCATCACCTATATAATATATTTCCCGCCCCGGAACAGTCTCCCAGATTTCCGCAGGCTCCTGCTTAGCCAATATGATTCCGTCGAACCCTATCACTTTTTCACCAGAAGAACCGGACAGACGAATACCATGCCCTTCAATCCCTAAAATGCGGACTCCAGCCATGAGAACGACCTTCTTCTCTTTCAGAGACCTCACATACTGCCACAAATAAAAGGGGTTCACATCCCGGCCGAATCTCGTGCCTTCTTCGATAACCGTGAGGTCGTACTCTCCGGTGCGGAGCAAAAATACGGCTATCCCAAGACCCACGCCGCCACCCCCGATAATGACGGTCCGGCGCGGTGGCTTTATCCCTTTTGCCATAATGTCCTCTGGAGTAAGAAAGGCCTGCGACGAAAGATAAGGCGCCTTCCTGATCCCGGCGCCGTTTGCCAGCACTACCACTTGCGGCCCTTCTTTTGCTATGATGTCTGGAGTACATGCCACACCAAGGCGGATATCCACTCCGTTGCGCCTGCACTCTCCTTCAAGCATCTTCACCGGACGAAGCAGTTCCATGGCTCCATCATCCACCTTTGCTGCAAGGAGAACGCTGCCGCCCACTTTGTGCGCCTTCTCGAAAAGTGTAACTTTGTGCCCTCTTGCGGCCGCCACTGACGCGCACTGAAGACCCGATGGGCCTCCTCCCACGATGACCACTTTTTTAGGTTTCTTAACCCGGGCAAAGCCGTAGTACCCCCATGCGGGATCCGCCTCTTTACCGAGATTGGGCCGCACGGAGCACCCTATAGGCTGATGGTAATAGAGACGCGAAAAACAGAGATTACACGCGATACAAGGGATAATCTCATCTTCCCTGCCCTCTCGCGCTTTCTTTGGAAGCTCGGGATCAGCAATCATAGGACGACAGGCTTCCCAGAAATCTATGCTGCCTCTCTCAAGCGCCTTTTCCGGTATTTCGGGGAGAAACTGCCGGAAGGCCATCATAACTGGAACATTTACTTCCTTCTTCACAGCTTCAGCCACATAGAGCCAGTGACCCATGGGAACGTCCCTCGTGATAACCGACTGGGACGATTCATGCCACCCTATAGTTACACTCACAAAATCAGCTCCTGCCTTCTCGGCGATCTTGAAACTCTCAAGGCTCTCCTCAAAAGTATTACCTCCCCTGTCGTCGAGAAGCTCAAGGCCACACAACCTTATGCCCACAGGAAAATTGCGCCCAACCTCAGCTTTGATACCTTGAAGCACCTCGACCATGAGACGGCACCTGGACTGTATATCCCCGCCGTACTCGTCCTGTCTCTTATTTGTGTATCGGGAAACGAATGTGGAGACAAGGTATCCTACAATACCGGAAATTTCTATCATATCATACCCGGCATCGACCCCTCTTCTCGCCGCCCTAACATGATCCTTCACGGACTGTTTTATCTCCTCAACCGTAATATCCCTGGGTTTCTTGAAGTAGGACAGTTTCTGGGGAACGGCAGAAGCCATGAGGCTATAATCAAGCTCCACACCGCCCTCTCTCCCGCAATGAAGTATCTGCAGGCATGAGAGCGCCCCGTGTTTTCTGATTACATCCGCGATACGGGCAAGACCGGGTATAAAGGCATCGTCGTAAATGGCCATCATGCCTTTGAATCCTTTTCCTTCGCCCTTCAGGTCCGGATATGCCCCCTGAGTCGTCACTATACC
Organism: Syntrophobacterales bacterium; assembly: GCA_031274925.1. Taxonomy (NCBI): domain Bacteria; kingdom Pseudomonadati; phylum Thermodesulfobacteriota; class Syntrophobacteria; order Syntrophobacterales; species Syntrophobacterales bacterium. The sequence goes on from JAISPL010000033.1 coordinate 10,478, forward strand.
CGCCCCTCCCCGAGCTTGGGCTTCCATGTAGGCCACTTCTTTGTCGCTTACAAAACCATCCCCGTAAGGGAAATTGGTCTCCGTGGCCGCGTATTTGACTCTATTTTTTGCGGTAAGGACTCCGATGCGCCCCGGGGAAAAAATATGCGGGTACTTTTCCATGTCATGTCCTTGCATTTATTTGTATTTGATTCCCTGCCACGCCTAACGCTAAATATCTGTGTACGATTTACCACAGCCTAAAATAGTTAGTCAAGTATATAACTTCACTCCCCTGAAACACACCTCCCTCATCTCTCCTCTCTTTCCTGGCCGTCTATCTTAAATAAGTATCCGCCCGGAGAGTTCAATATTCTTTACGCGCTTAGACCTAAAAAAATGGAGGATGATGGAATCTGGCGCCGCTGCCGAGATCTATAGCCTCTATCCGCAGGAACTGGCGGGGGGATTGTTTGTTGGG
>JAISPL010000034.1 GCA_031274925.1 Syntrophobacterales bacterium
AGTTAGGAGACGGTACAAAGACCAATCGCCGTACTCCCGTTCAGGTGCAGGGACTCTCCGGGGTCACCGTAACTGCCATTGCCGCGGGATCATATCATTCCTTAGCCTTAGACAGTAACCGTCATGTATGGGCCTGGGGAAAGAATAGCTCCGGTCAGGTAGGCGACGGTACAAAGACCAATCGCCTGACCCCCGTTCACGTGAAAATCAAAGACCTTGATGGCACGTTGGTTCCCTTATCCGGTGTGACGGCCATTGCCGCAGGAGGCTTTCATTCTTTAGCCTTAGACGATAAAAATAATGTATGGGTATGGGGATATAATCGTTACGGTCAGCTGGGAGACGGTACAAAGACCAATCGCCTGACCCCCGTTCAAGTGAAAATCAAAGACATTGATGGCACGTTGGTTCCCTTATCCGGTGTAGCTGCCATTGCCGCAGGAGGCTTTCATTCTTTAGCCTTAGACAGTAACAGTATGGCGCTTGTCTGGGGAAGGAATAACTTCGGTCAGTTAGGGGATGGTACAAAGACCAATCGCCTGACCCCAACGCCTGTGGGCATATCCGCGAGCGCTCTTGCCGGTGGATGGTATCACACTCTCGCTATTAATAAAGATAACGGTGGGGTATGGTCCTGGGGAAGAAATAATAATGGTCAGTTAGGTAATGGTAAAACCAAAGGCAGCCTTACCCCTGTACAGGTTGATCTGTCCGCCAAGATTTTAGCTGCAGGAGCAGGTCACTCTCTTGCCCTTAAAGACAACGGAGAGGTATGGACCTGGGGAAAGAACTCTAGCGGTCAGTTGGGCGATGGGACGACTAAAAGGCACAGCGCCCCGCTCAAGGTGATGGGCGAGCAAGCGATAAACGACGAGAAGGACGTCGTGCTGACAGCGGGCGGATGGTGAGCCGCGGAAAAGGAGGTAAAACAAGGTAAGAAGGTAAGATTGAAGCAAGCCGCAGGCGGATGAGCCGCATAAGGCAGAAGGGAAGTGCAGCTTCTGCCGATCAAGGGTTAACGTATGCCCCAAACGGCGAGCGGATGAACCGCGGAGGTAAAAGGTAAGCGTAACACCGATATACCGATAACTGAACAAACTTAAAAAAATAAGCCCGTCGGGACTATATAAGCCCTGGCGGGCTTATTTTACCTAAATCATTACACCTTCATTCACTCCCGCTAAATAAGCGTCGGGGAATGAGAGTATCCCGCGGCAATGGAGGCTTGCGCGGGATAGTCCCGCCGGTGCCTTTTGGGCCATGGCATTACATGGCCTTAAGTTTATAAGTCGCCTCACTTGAAAACAGTCTGCAAGAGTACATCAAATGAATCGAACAGATACAAGATACTGCGCAACCGAGATTTGAGCCGGCTCCGGAAACGTTCAATCAGGTTTAGTTCCGGCGAATAAGGATGATTGGACCTCTTTCAGGTGCGTGAGCTGTATGACGCACCCCCCGCAGTCCCTATTTCCTTATCTCAGCAGGGCCTAATATCCTTACCCCATAGTGACCGGCCGTAACCTGCCTATTGACCTGACATCTGTTTCAGCGCCTGCTCCAATTTTTTGAGCTGCTCACCGTAGCCTGCCCAGTCGCCCTGCCTCTGGAAGGCTTTCGCTTTCTCCAGTATCTGGGCCGTTTCCCTGGCGAGGTCCTTGAGAGACGCCTTCGCGGTTGGCGGGGATCCGGACTCAGCTTCGGACTTGGCCGAAGGAGACGCTTTTCTGCTGCCGAAAAGCGAGATAAGGCACTGCTCCAGGTTCTCCTCCATAACTACATTGTTCTCGTAAGCGGCAATGACTCGCCTGAGTTCCGGAAGTCCTCCCTTGTCCTCGGCTGCCAGAAAGAGCGGCTGAATGTATAGGAGCGATTTATCGACAGGGATGATCTGGAGGCTGCCTCTTATCACCTGTGATCCCCGTTGGCCCCAGAGCGTAAGCTGCTGGGAGATAAATGAGTCCTGGTCAATCCTTGCGTCAACTTGCCTCGGTCCGAATATGAGCCGGTCTTTCGGAAAGTTAAAGACAAGGAGTTTCCCGTAATTGGGCTCGTCGCATCTGGCTGCGAACCACGCGGCGAGGTTGTCTCTTTTTGCCGGCGTGTAAGGCATGAGAAGTACATACTCTTCCTTTTTTTCCTCCGGAAGTTTCATGATCAGGTAATAGGGCTCCATGGGTTTCTCGCCATGGCGCGGCATCTCCCACAGGTCTTCTTTGTTATAAAAAACCTTCGGGTCGTTCATATGATAGGCAGAGTAGAAGGAGGTCTGGACCTTAAACAGGTCTTTCGGATACCTTATGTGTTCCCTGAGTCCCGCGGGCATCTCGCTCATGGGTTTCAGAAATCCCGGGAAGATGGCGCTTACCACCTTTGCCACGGCGTCTTCCGGGTCGCTCAGATAAAAATCAACCTTACCGTCATAGGCGTCCACCGTGACCTTTACAGAGTTCCTCATGTAGTTCATGCCGCCGTTTAAGGGTTTTGCATAGGGCATGCGGTGCGACATGGTATATGCGTCAATCATCCAGTAGACTTTGCCGTTATCGGAGATGACCACGTAAGGGTCTGAATCGTAAAGCAGGAATGGAGCAATCTTATCGATCCGGTTCAATATGTTGCGATTATATAAAATTCTGCTTTCGCTCCTGATCTCCGCAGTAAGCGGTATCTTTACCGTCTGGAAATATACGGCGAAAAGCAGTCTTTTAGCCAGTGAGTCGAGGCTTATCCCTCCTGACCCCTTATATGAAGCATACACATTGCCTTTGGCGGTCGGATAGCTGAACTCGGGGTTTTTCGTATTCACGATTACGTAGTCGCTGGTAAGTTCGCCGTAATATATCTCAGGCACAGAGACTTTTACGTCCGCCGCCGATACGGGCGGGATGTCCTTGACGATGAATTCAGGCAGACCTTCCTTTGATATCCTGCTGGCATAGCCCATGACAATGCCGTTGCCATGAGTAAAGACCAGTTTTTCGTTAACCCACGACTTGCTCGGAAGGTCGTCATAGGAGAGCTCCCTTGCTGAGAGCAGGACCTGCCTGTACTCTCCCCCTATTGTATAACGGTCGTTGTCGATACTATGGAAGCGGTAATATGTCCGGATCTGCTGCAACTGACTGTATGTTTTGAGAAGGGGCGATTCATCCCACAGCCTGATATTCTTGATCGTGGCCTCGTTGTTAGAGATATCTTTCGCGGTGATATTAAACGATACGTCAAAAGGGACGACCTCGGCTTTGTTGAGATTATAGGCATATCTCGTAAGCTCAATATGGTTCTTGATAAAAGGCTCTTCCAATGCCAGTTCGCTTGGAGCGACCCTGAAATTCTGGAGGAGAGCAGGATAGATCCCCGTCCCTGTGATATAGAGAAAAATAAGCGCGGCAGTGGGAAAAATAACAGCTTTCAATCTATCTTTATAGAGTCCCCAGGCAAAGAAAAGACCTGCGAGAATCGTCAAAGGCATGAGAACCTTAAGCACCACAAGTCTTCCATAGATGTCGGAGTATCCTGCCCCTGTTATGATGCTGTGTGAAGAATAAAGTGAATCGAACCTTTCAAGATAGAATCCGAAAGCCAGCTTTATAAAGAACAGCAGGACAAGAACAGCCAAATGTACTTTGGCATGCCCCATGAGCAATATGCCTCTTCCTGAGAGAATGACACTTCCCCTTATCGCATAGATTGCGACGACGACGAGGATGGTAAAAAACAGGAGGAAACCTGAAAATCCATTTATATGCTCCCACATGGGAAGCCTGAAGAGATAGAAGCCGATGTCGTGCCCAAAGACAGGCTCGTTTGTTCCGGTATTGATGCTGTTGAAAAAAGAGAGCGCCTGGACCCATATGCTGCTTCCCCAGAGACCGGTGATCCACGCGCCGAAAAACGCAACTGAAAGACCGGCCGGCTTCAGTATCCGGACGAGTTTTTCCGGATCGAAAGTAAATTTCATGCGGTGCATAAAGAGAATATCAATGGGGAACGTTTTGCCGCGGCATGCAAGAAGCGCATTGAGACCAACAAATATGAAGAAGGCGAGGCCGAAGCCCAGGCCGGTCAGGATCTCAGCCGATATGGTCCTGATGAATACTTTCTCGAAACCGACCTCATTAAAGAAAAGCCAATCTACGCATATTCCCGTAAATTTAGAGACGACAAGGAAAGCAACAAAAAGAGAGATTATCAGGAGAGTGCGGCCGAATCTGCGAATCATCTTTCTCCTCCGGCCCCGCTTAAAGCAAGGCGTTTATAAGAATTCACTGTTTTGGAACGGGTTATAAGGCTTATCCTTTTCCGCGAAAGGCTTATCCGCGGGAACGGATAAGTGATTCTAATCTTATGAAATAAAATATGCAAGCTGAAAACCGTTTTCCACATGTATGGTTGAAAACATATTGATAAAGTATTGATAAAATGTGGATAGAATGTGGAATTTGCGCCTCAAAGGCTTAATATTGCTTATGGAATCTGCGCCTCAAGGGCTTGCTGCCGCCTGCAGAATAACGATCTTTCAAGTTATACCCTGACGCGTTTCACTTGAGATGTCGCTTGCTGTCGCCCGCAGAATAGCGATCTGTCATATGATTTAATCTCTGCGGTTCTGATTCCCCGCCCCTTGAGGTACGCGCTTAAGGCCCAATAGTCAGTCGTAGACCGGGGGGGATACCCTCGCCCCCCCTTTACGCAGCGGGGAGGTTCATCAACTCAAAATATCACGTAATTAATTACTGTGCGTCAGACCGCGAACAATTTTCCGGATTCAAAAGAGCAGGGAACAGACCTGACGCGCGGCCTTGCCTTTCTCTGTCCATACCTCCCGCGAGAAGCGCGCCGCTCTTATTTCTTACCGAAGTATAATATTTTTAAGATATTGGTTGCTGAAGTCTATTTTGAGCTCAATCCAGAGCGGCATATGGTCGGACATCTGGAAGGTGCGCCAGTTGGTTAGATAATATTTTTGTATTTCCTTCTCCGTTTTCCCGTTTATGTATTTTTTATCGAAATATCTCTGATAAATACCCACATCTTCCGAAGGGTATATTGTCTCAGTAAAATTAAACGCGCCGGCACGCTGCTTATCTTCAGAAAATACGGTCATGTTCTTATCGAGTTTTAACTTAAAGGCGATTTGATCGTAGTATTTGGTTTTACCGAGATCCGTGGGGTGCTCCCTGATGGCGCCCGGGATATAGAAACCTTGATTCGTGAGCGCCTTCATGGTGTCGTCGCCCTGATTGAAGATATTAAAATCCCCCAGGAGAATATAGCTTTCATTCTCTTTATCGGCTCGCTTGGTCAGGAATTCCGCGACGGCTTTTATCTCCGCCACACGGCGCGGATCATTCTTTGAGGAGGTACCGTAATAAATATGCACGGTTGTCAGAATGAACCGAAACCAGCCTGCCTGAAAAGCCACGTTGAAAGGCGTGCGTGCGAATTGCAGTTTGTCTTCCCCGATCAGTTTCGTCTGCGGCAGTACCAGCTCACCGGCCATTTTTCGAAAAAAGACCTTGCGCCGGTCGAAGATAAATGCCATGCGCTCACCGCCGCCTGCCGTTCCATCGGTGCTGTCCGTCATGATATAGTCCCATCCCGGTCCCAGCAGGGCGACAAGTTTTTGCAATCCACCCAGATCGGCGGCGATCTCCTGAACGGCGACAAGATCGAAACGGCTTATAATTTCGGCTATATAGTGCAAGCTCTCGCCGCGCCTGTTGTCGCCGAACTCCCGTATATTCCATGTCGCAAGCAGAAGGGTATCCGTTGCGGTTTTTCCCGGAATCTGCCGGTCAAGTTGAGCGCGAAGAACCAACAGCTTTTCCGCGACGCGAAGCCTTTCGGCGTCGTCTGAAATTCCTTTTAGTGAGCCATAGGCAGGCATATTTTTCTCGTCTCCTTCTAATGTCTGGTGGATTTCACGCTCGCGCGGTACACGGCGAGCTCGGCGGCTCTCAGTTTCTTATGCTGCTCCCAGTCGAAGGTTTCCAGAAAATCATGTCCCGCCAGGACGCCTTCGCGGAAGAGTCCTAGTTTATCCTCCGGGCTCATATTGAAGTCAAGCCAGTTGTATCCTCCGGTGTTTATATGCGCTATCAGATCCTTATACAGCGGATTCTTGAAAATAAAGTCGTAATCCGCGTAATGGCGGAGGGCATTGATAAGCTGCCACGCGTATTGTCCGAGCTTGTCCGTCTCTTTCGCGGACCGATACTTTTTGCCCAAGCGTACACCAAGGGTCGGCGCGCGCGGAACGCCGGGCCGCTTGAACAGGTCAATAGGAAAGTTGGACAACATTCCGCCGTCCGTAAAGGAGACCTTATCGGGCAGGGTTCCGGTAAAGCTCCCCAAGCGCTTCCATTTATCACTGCTCTCCATAATCCGGGATACTCCGTCCACCGTGAAAGGCTGAAAAAAAATCGGGATAGACGCCGAGGCACGGACAAAACAGGCGGGGTTGACCTCGTCCGGCTCCTGCCAGTACATCGCCGCCATATCAGGGAATGTGACTTTTGTGCTGGTGGTGACATCGGCAGCGACAATCCTCAGGCTGGTGTCATGGTCTATGATCCTGTCCCCGGTTTCACGGTGTATCATTCCGTCCGGGAGGGACTTGATCAATCTCTGCAGATCCGCGAATGTGTGTATCTTATTCTCGGCCAGTCTATCGGAAATCCATTCATACAGTTTGTCTCCGGGGTTTAGCCCGAGTCGCCCGAATATCTGCGGAAGCGTCAGTAGTGCGCCGAAAATGATCCGCGCGGTTCGCATCTTTGCGTCCCTTTTGCCAAGCAGTTTTGAAAGCCTCTTAGCCCAAAAGCTACCGTCCACCATCTCCCCGAGGTTCATGTTGCCGATTATCGACGCAAGCCTTTCGCCTTTTGGGTCCATGCGTTCGCTGCAGCTGTACGCGAGCAGCGCGACAATCGCCCCCACGGAACTGCCGCCCATGCCAAGGAAGCGTATCCCCGCCTCCTCAAGCGCGTGTATATATCCGACCAGCGCGATCCCCAGCGTGCCGCCGCCTTCCATCACAAGGTCGACAAACTGGTATTTACGCGTACCTTCGCTCAAAATAATGTCTGAGACTGTGTAGCGCCCCTGAGCTTCTTTTTCGCGTATCTTGTCCGTAATCTGAAGGATGGATTTGTCTTTCGTCAGTTCCTGCATCGTATAACGCTCCTTTAACACCGGATAGAGGCGCTTGGAAGGCGACGCCCTTAATCGCGATGGCAATGGCGGATAGCAAACGCTCACAGACCTGCGGACAATCTCCGAGGTTTGATTGTGGGGTCTGATAACATCATAGTATATAATAATCCTTCGTTGGTCAAGATAGCGGCTTATGGCTTATGTCTTGTGTCTTTCGGTTCGTAATCCAGGTATTTCAAAATAGTATGATTTTATGGCGCCCCAGGCAGAATGATAACAGTTGCCGCCAGATATCGCAGCTGCGTGCGGCACGTTTTTATAGATGCTGCCATTTGTTGGCGTTATCGTAATAAACCGCACATTGTATTTCTTGTATTTCTTGACAAATATATCTTTATCTGGAATGATTATTCGAAAAGCAACCATATGTATACATTTCCAAAGATAAGAAAGGAGTAAGACAAGATGAACGAAAAGTCTTTGGACAACCCTTTGGATATGGAACTGACCGGGAATAAAGAGGCAACCCATGACAACCTTGGCGGAGCTTTCGAACGGAAAGGGCGAGGACGATGAGTAACAGTCCGTTGGTTTCATATGTCAAAATATCGCCAAACAGCACCAACCCGCGCAATCGAACGATATGCAAGATAACCGTGCACCACATGGCGGGAAATCTCACTATAGAGTCCTGCGGGGATGTCTTTTTTCCGACAACACATAACGCCAGCAGCAACTATGGAATCGGCTCGGACGGCCGTGTGGGAATGTATGTGGAGGAAAAAAACCGGGCGTGGACTTCGTCCAGCGCCGCGAACGACCATCAGGCTGTCACCATCGAGGTGGCAAACAGCGCGACAGGCGGCAATTGGCCTGTCAGCGACATGGCGTTGGCGACATTGATTGAACTTTGCACAGATATCTGCCGGCGAAACAACATCCCGAAATTGGTATTCACCGGAGACGCTGCGGGGAATTTTACACAGCACAACTACTTTTCCGCGACTGTATGCCCTGGGCCCTACTTAAAAGAACGCTTCCCGTACATCGCGGATGAGGTCAACAAGAAACTGTGCGCCGCGCCGCCGGCGCCTCCCTCTCCCACAGTTCCCACCGGAAGCCAGGTCATCAGGGTCCTCACTGCCTGGACAGGCAATACCGTCAAAACCATGGACGTTGAAGAATACCTTCGGGGCGTGGTTCCAAGCGAAGTCTATCCGTCGTGGAATATCGAGGCGCTGAAGGCGCAGGCGGTAGCCGCCCGGAGCATCGCTTATAAAAAGATCGAGAGTAACCACGGGAAGCCGTATGACGTTGACGACGCCATCGCATACAACCCGGATAAGATCAATCCGCGCACTGACATGGCGGTCGCGGCGACGCACGGCATGATTCTTACCTACAAGGGCATGACAGCCGAAACAGCCTATTCGGCGTCAAACGGAGGTCAGACCGTCTCGGCGAAGGAGCAATGGGGGAGTGATGTTCCGTACCTTCCGGCACAAAGCGACCCGTTTGACAAGAACAAAGCGAACGGCCACGGTGTCGGTATGAGTCAGTGGGGCGCGAAAGGCCGGGCCGATGCGGGCCAAGGGTTTGAAGCCATCCTTGCTTTCTATTATCCGGGCACCGAGCTCGCTTTTGTTGGATCCGCGCTTCCGTCGCCGGAAAAAACACCGGTGGAAATCACGGTCGACAACGCATTGGCGGACGGCGTGATTGTGGACCGCGAGTATTGGCTCAACGTGTTGTCGGGAAATAACCCGGCCAACCACGAGTATATTAAAGCGGTGTTCGACCGCTACCATGCGAAACTCAAATAATTATTTTCTATTTAAAATATAGAGAGTGTTACACAAAGAATGGTTGGGATTAAATCAGAAGGAAAGGTGCTTGCCATGAAAAAATTTCTTGTTTTGTTGCTGATGGGTTTATTTTTCTGTCCCGCGGTAGCTCAAGCGACCAAGCCGACGATTATTTATAGTTCTATACCGCCGGACGACGGTACTGTGGGGGTATACTACAGTTATCTTCTTAACGCAAGTGGGACAGCCCCTATATCCTGGTCGGTCGTAGGCGGCAACCTGCCGCCAGGCTTAAAGTTGACCGGACCGGCAATTTCCGGCACGCCAACGACTGCTGGCGTATTCTCCTTTACGGTTACAGCAAGTAACTATGAGGGAAGCGACAGTAAACAAATGAACATTAGCATTTCTTCTTATAAGTCTCCGGTTATCACCACATCATCTTTGCCGGAATGTGCTCAAGGTAAGGCTTGCAGCTATACGCTGAAAGCAACCGGCAGCGAGCCAATATCCTGGTTTGTGTCCTCTGGTGGTCTGCCGCCCGGCTTGAGTTTGAATCAGGGAACCGGGGTGATTTCCGGTACGCCAATGGCGGTGGGTACGTTTAACTTCATGATTGAAGCGAGAAACAAAGAGGGAAGCGACCAAAAACTCCTGAGCGCTCGTATTGTATACACTCCATCACTTTCCTCTGCAGGCTTTCTGCCGAGAGGTTGTGTGGGGGAGTCTTACCTCGGTAAGTTGTTTATGAACGGTGGAGACAATGGAGCAACGCCAAGATCCTGGTTGATATCTTCTGGCAGCCTGCCTCCCGGCTTGACCTTAAATCATGGAACCGGAGTGATTTCCGGCACGCCAACAGCAGGGTATATATCCGACTTTACAGCCAAAGTGATAACCGACGTGGGAGACGCCACGGAAAGCTGTAGAATTTACATTGACGTTCCAGAGCCTCCGATTATTGATCCCTCCTACGCCTGCCAGCATTCGGATTGTGTTGTAGGCAGAAATTACAGTTGTACGCTTCGCGTAAGCAATTGGTCACTACCGGCAATATCATGGTCGGTCGCAGGCGGCGCTCTGCCGCCTGGTTTGAGTTTGGCAAGCAGCGGAGAGATTTCCGGTACGCCAACAGCGGCGGGTACGTTTAACTTTACGGTCAAAGCGGAAAACAGAGTGGGAAGCGGCACAATGACCATGAGCATCACCGCTACCGCTCTTCCAAAGATCACCACATCCTCTCTGCCGGAAGGCAAGGGAGGTGAAGCGTACAGTCATACCTTGGCCGCAAGCGGAACACCGCCCATATCCTGGTCTGTAGTGCGGGAGGTAGTGCGGGATGGAGGGTATGTTAGTGGTGGGATACCGCTTACTATACGGGTTGAACTGCCCGGCCTGCCCTCTGGCTTGAGACTGGATACAAATACAGGAGTGATTTCCGGCATCCCAACGGAGTTGGGTTCGTTCGTCGTTACGATTGAAGCGCGAAACAACACGGGAAGCGACCAGAAAACATTGACCATTGTCATCCAAGGGGACCCCGCGCTCATTAGGCTTGATCTGCCGAGCGGCACCGTAGGTCAATATTACGAGTATGTCCTGAACAGACGCGGAACTCTTATCTGGTCGGCTGCTCACCTGCCGCCTGGTTTGAGTTTGGCAGGCAACGGAGATATTTACGGCGTCCCAAGAGAGGCGGGCTTTTTCGTCATTTCGCTTTATGGGCAAGGACAAGGCACCCGCATCGACAAAGAACTGGGTATTACCATCATGGACCCTTTTAATATCACCACATCATCTCTGCCGGGAGGTACGGTGGGGGTGGCCTACAGTCAGTCTTTGAGCGCAAGCGGGGCAGCCCCAATATCATGGTCGGTCGCAGGCGGCGCTCTGCCGCCTGGTTTGAGTTTGGCAAGCAGCGGAGAGATTTCCGGTACGCCAACAGCGGCGGGTACGTTTAACTTTACGGTCAAAGCGCAAAATAACGTGAGAAGCGACACAAAGGACATGAGCATCAGCATCATGGGGATTGTTCCAATGATCACCACATCATCTTTGCCGGTAGGTACGGTGGGGGTGGCCTACAGTCAGTCCTTGAGCGCAAGCGGGATAGCCCCAATATCATGGTCGGTCGCAGGCGGCGCTCTGCCGCCTGGTTTGAGTTTGGCAAGCAGCGGGGAGATTTCCGGTACGCCAACAGCGGCGGGTACGTTTAACTTTACGGTCAAAGCGCAAAACAGAGTGGGAAGCGACACAAAGGACATGAGCATCAACATCGTTACCCTTAACCGCAGCATCATAGACAGCAGCAAAATAGACAACATGACTCCAGTACCCGTAGGTCCAATACCCATAGACAGCAAGCTGAAGAACATAAACATCAACCTGGAGAAAATAGTTGTTCCAACATCGCCGATCATAGACAACAACCAGAAGAACATCGCTCCAACACCCATGGACGACAACCTGAAGAAAATAGCTCCAACACCGACGATCATCGCACCGGCCGTCATAGATAACAACCAAAAGAAAATGGCTCCAACACCGACGATCACCACGCCGGCCGCCGGCGTGCCGTAAGCCTGAAGGGATTGCGGCACATCTCGAGTAAATATCTGCACTCTCCCCTTGTGGTGGGGTGCAGATATTATTATGAAATTTAATATTTGAGAGCGCCTATATATAGAATGATTATCTGAATATACTGTTGTCAAGGATGGTGACAGTATGAAATGCAGGAAGTGCGGAAGCTAAAGTCCGTTAAGAACGGGCAACACCTCGGGCGGAAGCGTTACAAGTGCAAAGACTGTGGATTCCAGTTTACTCAGGA
>JAISPL010000035.1 GCA_031274925.1 Syntrophobacterales bacterium
GAATACGGGGTTGCAAGGCTTAAGGGCAAGTCGGTCCGGGAGCGGGCCTTATCCATGATCAGCATTGCCCATCCTGATTTCAGGGATGAGCTGACCCATGCGGCAAAGAAGATGAAGATAATATAACACCTGGGGCATGAAAGAGTAGGGGTATAAGAGGAGTAGGGCAGGAGCAACAAGAAGGAAGAGTACGAGAAGGGGCGCCAGAGGGGCGCCCCTTGTGTGAGTTGGGGGGGTATTTATGCCGCTATCGACTTTTAAGAAACTATATGGCAGTCACGGATTTGGTCGTTGCCTTTTGTATCCACATATACGGTGTATTCGCCAACTTCATAAGTGCCGGCCGCGTTGTTTTTGATGCTTACGGTCGTTGTGAAGGTTTTGGTAGTTTCGTCAGAATAATACTCCGTGACGATGATGGTCAGATTGTTTTGGCTGCCGCTTAGCTTCTCGACCGAAGCGGTTGCAGATGCATTTACAAGAATGCCTGAAACGGGTGGCTCCTCCACGGGCAGTTCTTCGCCGTCATAGCCGCTCAAACCATCGGCGAATCCTGTCGCTGTGATTTTCATCGTGGTGTAGTTATTTGCCAATACGCTCTTATCTCTGTTGTCGAATCCGCCGCCCGTGCCATGGAATTGGCCAGCTATCTTTCCAACAGTGTTGGGCTCTCGGTTTCCTTCTACATGGGTACGCAAGATTTCCCCGGCGCTGAAGCAGTTTACGATTGTCGTTCCGTTGTTAGCCTGGATTGTGCCAACAATCCCGCCGAGGCCAATGCTGTCCGGGGGGGCAATAATGGTGCCCTCAAAAGAGCAGTTGGAAACTACCACGCCTTCCCCGGCAATAAACCCGACTATACCGCCCACATTGCCATAGCTTGACCTGTCGGTAAGAAGTTCTATCGTGCCCGTCACATGGCAGTTTTCGATCACAGCTCCGTCTCGGGCAATTTGAACAAGGCCGCCCATTCCGTTGCCAATTGATTGTGTTGTTGCTCTGATATTCACATTTACCATGCTAAGATCATGAATTTTTCCGGTCACTTTGGAAAACATTCCGCCTAAAACGGGAAGCACCCCGGCAGGAATGAGAGCCGGTGTAAAATTTTGGATTTCAAATCCAGCGCCGTCAAAATCACCGCTGAAAGGAGCAAGAGCTCCGCTCCCAATAGGCACGGTCCATTCGACCCCGGTCAGATCTATGTCGTTTGTCAGTTTGTAATAAGCGGCTGCGTAAGGGTTATATACTGGTTTGGTATTTCTGGAAGCGTTCGCTACATTCAAAAGATCGGTCGACGTGGAAACAAGGAAAGGGTCATCTATCGTGCCGGAGCCCTTGAAATATGGATCATCCTCCGCGAGGGCTACGGCAGAAAAGGTGAAAATCAGTGAGAAAGCCAACAACACCAAACCAAGGAACTTTACATGAGTCTTTTTCATCGTTTTTTTATCCTCCTCTTTTTATAAACCGATGCGCAGTGCGCTCTCAAGTTTTTCACGTTTTCTCTTCTTATATTGCTGCCGCAGCAAATCGCACTCAAAGGCGGGAAATACTTCCGGACCATTCGCGTTGAAAGCGAAGGGCTGATTGCTGCCTATAAAAGATAGTTGTTGATTATACTCGGATCTGATGTCAGCCAATTTACAAAAATTTCGGCTCCCTGTGGGTTTTGGGACCGTGCGGGAGTCAAAAAACACGCGTCGGGATTGACCGGCATGAGTGCGTACTGATTCGGGGCCCAAGGGTCGGTGTACGGGTCAGTAAGCGCTTCCAAATCGTCAAGAGGGCCATCGTCATTTTCACTTAGAAACTCATACCATGTTCCGATATCGGTCAAGGTATATGCGTTATTATAGTTTTTCCAAGCCCGTTCAAGAGTGTCCATCATACTTGTATTGGTCTCAATGATTATATTGCATGGAATATCTCTTCCAATTGCAGCCCAAATCTCTTGCTCCCTGACCCATGTGCCGGAAGCGTTTACCTCTCCTCTCGACAAAAAAACTACAGACGGCGTCGGTTGTTCATCATTGTCAAGAAGCTGCCCGAAACAATCCTCCAGGGTAGTTCCGGTAATCGGGCCGCCAGTCTTGGGTCCGACAAGAACAAACCCGTTCCAGCAAAGATGCTTGCGGTCAAGAGCATATCTTTGACCCCAGAATATGAATTCGTCAAGGCGGGAGTGCGTAAATGTTACGTCAGCCAAGCCCTGGCGGGCCAAATTCAACGCCGCTCCCGAACCAACCACCAGTCCAGCCCAGTCCAGAGTGTGGGCGTCATTGGTAAATGATGCAAATTGTGTTTGAAGGCTATCCAACAATTTGGTATCGCGCACGCTTGTTGTTGTGGCAAGTTTTATTGCTGGCATTGTGTCAACCTCCTTAAATTTTTCTTATTTCCCAGCGTTTCCGCATTTTACCGATTACGGTCAGGATCTCTCAGGCCGCTCCAACCTTTTTCTGTCCATGAGTATATCCTCCTTTCGCTAAACCCGTTTTTTGTCCGCGCGCCTCCTTGCTTATTTAATAAATGGCGGCCGCGTCTCCATGGGAGCTGCCCGCTTAAAGAAAGTCGGGCGAGGATACTTCCGGATTCTGAAGTCGCAGCCGCCAAGATCTCAGGATATTACATGACCCATACCAGTTTGTTCCCCACATCCGTTGTCATGAGAGCCTCCATCAAACGAATACCTACATATTGACTAAACACGCTGTGGATTTCATCAAGGAGCCTGGTAGCGTCTTCTTCTATAAGTGACGGGTCAAACTCATGGTCTGGTGGAATTCCATCATCCCCGAATTCCTTTAGGGCCTCGTAGAGCGTTGGGATAATGGGTCCATCATTCCATACCTCGATTTCGTCTTCAAAAAGAGGCTCGCCATACATGTTGACGTAAAGCCCCTGAGCACAACTGACCATTTTCTGAAGCTTGCGATTTGACAGCAATTCTCCGTTCCTCTTGCCTGATTTCGAAATGAAATATTTGGCGATTTCAAGCGCTGTATATCTTTTTTTCATCCCATAATCCTCCTGTTATTTTGTAATGGTGAACCCATCCGATGTTTTCTGCTGGCCGGATTTACAGCTTCACGAGACGGCAGGCCACACTGTTCATCGTGATGTAACCTGAAACGGGATCTTTCAATTTGGCGTCCAGAAGTATGTTGCAGTTCGCTTCCGCCCAACCGTGCGGTACGGCGACGACGCCCGGCTTAATATCCTGCGTGACATTTGCTTTGATTTTTATGGAACCGCGAGGCGTCTCAAGGCCTATAAGTTCACCGTGGACGATTGCATATTTTACGGCTGTGGCGGGATGTATCTCGGCTTCAGCGTCGGGCCGGAGGGCCCTAAGCGCAGGGACGTCACGCATCTGGGCGTCGATGTATTCCACCTGCCTGACGCCGGTAAGCAGGATCTCCGGATATTCCAGGACTAATTCAGGATCTGCCACGGGGCTCTGATGGGGCTCTACATGACCCGGAAGACCTGGGTAACCGAGCTCTTCCATCCGGGCTGAGAATAATTCTATTTTCCCGCTCTCTGTGCCGAAACGCTGTTTTTCATAAAGATAGTACTCTTTCTTTGCGAAATACATTCCCTCGGGATGCTCGCGGAGTTCTTTAACCGTCACGCCACTGGTCGAAAAAAAATATTCCGCCACTTCTTCATCCGTATTCCACGGGAAATGCTCGTGGTAGCCCATTGTGCGACCCAGCAGGGTCCAGATCAACCAGATAGGTTTACTTTCATAGAGGGGCTCTACAACCTTCTTGCGAAGCATGATGTAGGGCTCACAGTACGATATGCCGTAAGGGAATCCGCCGATACCGGTCTCCTCCAGGAAGGTGCAGGCGGGAAGAACGTAATCGGCCAGTTGCCCTGTCTCGGTCATGTTCGGGTCGATGTTCACAAACAACTCCAGATTCTTGATACCTTCCAGAAAAAGCTTCGTGTCGGGAAAGGTCAGGGCAGGGTTACTTCCAGACGATATAAAAGCCTTTATGGGGTAGGGTTTTTCCGATCTCATCGTTTCCGTCATAAGAGACGCCGAGCCGTATGGCGGCGGGCGTTTCCCAAACTGGTGAAATATGGGATATTCGTCGTAGCCCAGATTATTTTCTTCCTGAGGAAGCCTGAGATCTGCGAGACGGACCTGAGGGCAGGTGACCCAACCGCCTGGCCTGTCGATATTGCCGGTCAGGGCCATCAATATTGAATAGGCCCTGTTGGTTTGAAGACCATTGCTGAACTGATTCATATGGCCCACACCCTCTAAGATGCACGCGCCTTCCGCGGCCGCAAAAATGCGTGCCACACGCCTTATTTCCGAGGCTGGCACGCTGCTGATCGTCTCCGCGCGCTCCGGTGTAAACGCCTTGACGTGTTCCGTCAACTTGTCGAATCCCGTGCAGTATTTGTCCACAAATTCCTTATCCCACAAGCCTTCCTCAATAATAACATTCATCATGGCGAGGGCTAGGGCGCCATCGGTGGCAGGCCGCGGCTCCAGATAGATACCCAGTTTGGATATGGGAATGCGCCTTGGGTCGATAGTGATCAGTGTTGCCCCGCTTTCGACCCGCTCTTTGATTTGTCTGCCTACCGGCCAGTAACTTTCGTCGGGATTGCGGCCCCAGAGGATGATACAATTGGCGTTTGTTGGTTCTTCAACGGGATAACGGCCAAAGGTGATCTGGCGCGAAAGGATGCGCGTGCGGAAACATATGCCTTCCGGATTGAAGAAATTGGGGGTGCCGAAGGCCCCTTTGAATCGTTGGTTGAAGGCGGCCATTTCGAAATGTTCCACCCCCACTGAGCCGGTCCAGCTCGCCAGCGTGCGGGCCCCGTACTTGTCCTTCAACTCTTGCAGTTTTACGGCTATCTCGCCGATTGCATCGTCCCAGGATATTCTCTGAAAACGGCCACTGACCTTTTTCATGGGGTATTTCAGGCGGGAAGGAGAATAAAGCAGATCGACAAGCCGCTCGCCTTTCGGACACAGCTTACCCTTATTTAACCAGTGCTCCTTCATACCCTCCACTTTGACCAGCCTGCCGTCTTCCACGTAAGCGTCGACGCCGCAGCAATTAATACATAAACCGCAATCTGTTTTGACTACTTCCATATATGCTGCCTCCAGTATTAACCATCGGTCCGTGATGATCCAGTCACTGTCAGGTTTCTTCCCCGCTCCGTTACGAGGCGCTTAATATGTCTTTAATGACATATATAATCCTGCTTGTCAACATATTTTCCATGGTAAAACTTGACATTGAAAGGTATTATTGATATTGTATTATGTCGTTTACGACATAATAATGTTAATTGTTTCAGGATGAGTAACAACGGAGGATGTAATCCACGCCAACGGGAAGGCAGGAAATCATGACCATATGTTCCTATTCTTTTGAAGAGTATGTCGAGCGTGTCCGCTCTTTTCACGGCCATCCCGCACCCGGCGTTATTATAGGGGGCTTCATGGTCGATCTGGCGTGCCGGCATCTTCCAGGCGGGGTCATGACCGACGCCCTGTGCGAAACTGCAAAATGCCTTCCCGACGCCATTCAGATCCTTACCCCGTGTACCATCGGAAACGGTTGGCTCAAAGTCGTCAACCTGGGACGCTACGCTGTCACCCTTTACGACAAGGACACGGGGGAAGGCGTACGGGTTGCCGTAGACCCTATCCCTCTCGAGGGATGGCCTGAGATCAGAGACTGGTTTTTCAAATTCGAGTCAAAGAATGGGGAGGACCTGGGAATTCTTATGGCGGAGATAGAAGAAGCGGAAGGGAGCTACTTGTCGGTTCGTTATGTGAAGGTGGCGGACACGGTATTACATGGAACGAAACGTCGGGCGGGATTTACCGTTTGCGCACGTTGCGGCGAGGCCTTTCCGCTTTCTGACGGCCTCCTCTGCCTCGGTTGTCAGGGCGATCCTTTATGGCAGGCGTCGAAAAAGAAGGCCTTTCCTTAATGCGCCGGAAGGTGAGCAGAACAACCATCAGGGCGTCCCTTTTCTCTCCCATGATCATGGGCCAAAAAGCATCTCATATAAGTTTTTGCCATTAAGAGAGGCGCGCGGACAGACTACCATATGAGTTCAGCATACGAATGGTCAGTCAGAGGGCGGGAAGCTGAGCTTATGACACATATATTCAAGAAAAGAGGCGACTTCGCCCTCCAGTTGCTCGAAACTTAAGAGGAGTTGCCTCGCGTCGTCAGTAAGGCGCATACCTCCTGCAGAGGCATCCTTCTCGGCTAACTTTAGGCCCATGCGCTCTTCAGAAGCTTTCAGACGTCCCCATGCCGCGCGGTATGACATGTTCAGTTTCTTTGCAGCCGCATTTAAGCTGCGACATTCGTCGATGGCGCGAAGCAACTCGGTCCGGCCCTGGCCAAAGATAACCTTGCCGTTCGCTTCGAGCCAAATTTTGTGTTTGATTTTCATGGCTTCTCCCGATGAATCGGTTTTTACAATTTTACCACAACCCAAGAGGACAGGGAAAGACCCGAGCTTATGCGTCGGGAGGGGTGACCCGCTTCTTGGATCAACCGCCTTCTCCGGTGCGGTCGCCGCCGCCTGCGCTAATCTTCGCCGGACAAGCGGCTATGGGTCATGGTCATGGGGCGTGGACGGAGGAGTTTAAGTGGCAGCCGCCTCTGACGCCTCAATCCCCAGGAGCCTCGCCGCATTGGAAAAACAGATCTTTTCCTTGTCCTTTTCCGTCAAATATGGCAATTCCATAAAGAACCGAAGTTCTTCCCTTTGATCTGTCCATGGGCTGTCGGACGCAAACAGCAGACGTTCGGCGGGATGCCCTTTAAGAAAGCGTTCCCGAAATGTTCCGGGCATTTTGCGCAGCACGAAGGCCGTATCAAGGTAGATATTCCGCCCCAATAAGTGCACCGCCGCCTCCTCGTAAGCGTCTTCCCCTCCCAGATGGGCGGCTATCATACAGAGTTCAGGAACGGCTTCGTGAACTGCGGCCAGGCGTTCAGGCGTTGCATGGACCGGGTATGGAAGCCCCCGATCCATGCCGGCATGAAAGAGGATGAACATACCTTCTCCTGCAGCCGTCTCGTATAACGGAAACATGCGAGGATCATCGACAAAGAAGTTCTGATAATCGGGGTGAAGCTTAAAACCGCGGAATCCTTGCCGCATAAGCGTCTTCATCTGCTCGGAAGTCATGGGGTCGGACGGGTGCATGGCGGCCAGCACCTCTATCCCAGGCTGCCTGATGGTTTGTAACCACTTCTGCATTGACGCGACCTGTTCCGGCTTTGTCGCCACAGCCGACACGACGGAAAGATCAATACCGGCAACGATCATAGATCTTTTAAGTCCATCCAGGGTGCCGTCCGTATATGCATAGACATTTGACCTCTGGCACACCCCGGAGACCGCGACGGAGGCCACATGGTCAGGATAAATATGGGTATGGAAATCAATTTTCATAGTCTGATTTCTATACGCTATTCCATTCCTCTTTTCAAGACATAATGAACGACCCTGCGCAAGTCCAGAAGCGAGCCGGAATCATGCCCTCCGGAATCCTCTCCGGCATTACCCCCACCCCATCCCCCCGACCCCGATGGTGCGTTACGCTTACTCAAGGTAACCATTCATTCTTTTGAAAATACTGTCAATATCTGGTATATACCTTTACCTGATTTGGATGGACGCCTCTTTATCAGGCTGATGGCGTATAAAGTGTCAATCAGGACAGAAAAAACGAACCTCCTCGCTGCCAAGCGGCGGGGTATCCCGGGGTTTCGACTGACTATCAGGCAAGCGCGTTTTAAGGGGCACCGAATTGGACCCGTGGAGATTAAACAGAGGTAACAAAAACGTTTGAATCAAGATGCGGTATACTGTGTGGTGAATGTGAATACAGGGAGAAAATGAATTGCGGCGGTTGCGTACATATTGATAAGCCGTTTTGGGGTGATTCCTGCCTTGTAAAGAATTGCTGCGAAGGAAAAAATTTGGAGCATTGCGGAAAATGCGCTGTTTTCCCCTGCGGTCTTCTTAACCAATTCGCCTATGATAAAAAACAGGGTGACGATGGCAAGCGTATTGAGCAATGCAGAAAATGGTCGGGGTGATAGGCCTGGGGTAAAGGTGAGGAATAATGAGGAACCAGATGTGTGATAATGGAGACGGCCTGGTCGTGTCGCTAAGGGACGATGGGAAAGGCAGATGGACAGGACGGGAAGGGCGTATTGGCGGGTATGTCCTGGGGGTGGGGGCTGCCTTCCTCCTCATGATAACCCTTATATGCGGATGCAGTCATTTTGACGACAGAACCCAGGCGTGGCCGGCCATAAGAGAGGCCAACGATCTTTTTAAACAGGGAGACCATGGCGCCTCTCTGGATAAATATGAGCAGATTATTCAAAAATATCCCGATGCCGGAGACAGAGTTCTTTTCGAGATGGGGGTCGTGTATTCCTATCCGGGAAATGAACAGAAAGATTATGGGAAATCTCTGGCATGTTTTGAGAAGCTCGTGAAGGAGTATCCGGAGAGCCAGTACCGGCGGGACAGCGAGATGATGATATTCCGGATCAATAATATGACGATCAAAGACGAGATGATTGCGGCTAAGCAGGCCGACATTGAAGCTCTCAGGCAAGAGATCGTTACGCTGAAAAATACGATTGAAGAAATGAAACAAAAAGCCTTTGAGGCCCGGAAGGAGTCGGTAGATAAGATACTCATCGAAAAGAAGGAACGGCGATTGACGCTGCTTTCAAAAGGCGAGGCGCTAAAGACCTACAAAATAGCCCTGGGGAGAAACCCTGGCGGCCCCAAGGAAATGCAGGGCGATAACAAAACCCCGGAGGGAATCTATACGATCGACTCAAGAAACAGGAAGAGCCGTTATTTTTTGTCCCTTCATGTTTCCTACCCGAACGAAAAAGACAGAAAGCGGGCACGGGAACTTGGCGTTTCTCCGGGCGGAGATATTATGATCCATGGTGTTCCGAACGGTTTTTCGTGGGTTGGCGGCTCCCACTCACAGGTTGACTGGACTAAAGGATGCATAGCAGTCACGAATGAGGAAATAGCGGAGATCGACAAACTTACGCCCAATGGCACGACTGTTGAGATAAGGCCATAGAGCATGCCCGCCATTTTGCCCGGGGCCCCAGCGGTCGCTTCCCTGTAAAGCGGCTATACCTTACCCAACGCCGCGGACACAGTTTTATATGCAAAAAACCGACTGTGCCAGGGCTTGCTGCTGAATAGACAGTTGCTGCGGACATTGAGGAACGGGTATTTCTCCAGCCATGACACACAATGAAACAAGGCCCATAGCGACAAAAGTCGGAAAAAAGATAAATAAACGTATGCTCATAGAATTACCGAAAAGGCTTCGCCGTTATTACTGGGATTGACGTAATTTCCATTTGCATCCTTTCCCCGTTTTGGAAGCTGTCGTAATATGTCTAAAGAAAATTAGCCTGATTCTGATTAGACAGACTGAATTAATTAGCGTTAAAAGCTAAGTATATAAGTCCCGATTTGATAGTTTCGCTAAGCCTTATTCATCATCGCCCTTGATACGGCCTCTCCCAGCTCCTCCAGTTTATAGGGTTTTGTAATGACGGCGACAAAGCCGTAGTTTTTATACTCCGACATGATACGGTTATTCGCATATCCGCTTGATACGATGGCCTTTATATTCGGATCTATTGCAAGGAATTCTTCCATGGCCTCCTGTCCTCCCATACCTCCTGGGACGGTAAGATCAAGGATCACCATGTCAAAAGGCTCTTTCTTCTTCATCGCCTCCGCATAAAGGTCAATGGCCTCAGCGCCGTCTTTGGCTGATTCCGTCCTGTAGCCCAAAAATGAGAGCATTTCACTTATGGCCTCACGGACCATTTCCTCATCGTCCATGAGAAGTATCTTTCCTTTGCCCCTGCTTATATCCAGTTTGCTCTCCATGGCGGTGAGCGCTTTTCTCTCCGTTGCGGGGAGGTAAATGGTGAAGGTGGTGCCGATACCCAAGTAGCTTTTCACCTGGAGTAAGCCGCCGTGCTTTCTCACGATTGAATACGAGGTGGCAAGCCCCAATCCGCTGCCCTTCGGCTTGGTGGTGAAAAATGGATCGAATATCTTGTCGATATGCTCCTCCGGAATACCGATGCCGGAGTCCTTTATGGCTATTTTGATATAGGTGCCTTTTTTAAGCAACAACCCGTCCGGGCCCTGATCATCGTCAATGATCGCATTTTCGGCCGTCACCTCTATGATACCGCCCTTGGGCATGGCCTCTTTCGCGTTGATCGTCAGGTTCTGTATTGCCTGGTTCATCTGGCCTTCATCCACATCCACATTCCAGAGATCTGGCGGGATGGCGCACCGGCCTTTCACATTCGACCCCGTGAGGGTAAAGTTTATTGAGTCTTCCAGGAGATGGCCAATCTCCGTGATCCTCTTGATCGGCGCTCCCCCCTTGGAAAAGGTAATGAATTGCCGGGCAAGGTCCTTGGCCCTGTTTGCTGCCTGCTCCGCCTCGACGAGACATTGGCTGGAACGCTCGTCAGATCTCGTAGCCAGTTTGGCAAGGGAAATATTGCCCATGATCGCCGTCATGATATTATTGAAATCATGGGCAATCCCTCCTGCCAGGACGCCCACTGACTCTAACTTGCTCGCCTTCATAAACTCTTCCTCAATTCTTCTCCTTTCTCCTATATCCCTGAGGCACGCGAGGATCGCATTCTCGCCTTTATACGTGATGGTGGTCACTACCGCTTCAATGTCGATGGGGGAACCTTCTTTTCTCATCCCCCTGAACTCGCAGCGGGAAGGGGTCGGTTCACCTTTGAGCCTTGCGGTTATGAAACCCTCCACCCTCTCTCTGTCGTTGTCCTGAACTACAAGCGTCGCCGCCTTACCGAGCAGATAATCCGAGTTGTCATATCCGAAGATCTCCAGAAACCGCCGGTTCACGTAAATATGTATGCTGTCACTGATAATTGAGACGCCGTCGTGGGAATGTTCAATGGCGATGCGGTAGCGCTCCTCCGATTCCCGAAGATTCTTTTCCATCTGCCTGTGCTTCGCGAGGGCATTCGATAAACGGCTGATCTCGTGGAGATACTGCTTTCCTTTTTCTTGAGCCATCATTTTGTAGTAATTAGATTGGGACCGTTCCTCGTCAAGCAGTTTTTCCAGGTAGGCGATCCTTATCTGTCCTTCCATCAAGTTGTCGTCCATCTCACTCATCCTCTGCCACCACCACCAGTACTCCTGTCCAGTCAAGACCCCTGCTGTATCCGCGAAGAGGTGCGATCTCAACGCCGGTAAACAGTCCGAGCAACGGAATTCCATATTGATTGCACACCTTTTGAACCTCCCCCGCCTCCTCCTCCGTGGAGGAGGAAGATTGCATGGTCCTGCCCGCGCAGTCGATATAAAAGGCAAATACTGGTTTCTTCTTTCCTGTCTCGACTATTGTCTCAATCAGTTCCTGTGAGTTCTTTGCGGCCGACTCCACCATTTTCCTTGTATCCCTGAGCATGAACTGAATCTCCATGCCTTCTTCGAGACCGGGCTCAAACATGCTAACCCCGCTCCCGTCTGGCAGCATGCTGATTAACATACGATTCACATAATCGCGTTCCACGGGCACGCCGTATCGTTCCCCCAGGTTAACGCCTATGGCCAGATAATCAATGGGTTGTTGGTTCCGCCACTCCTTGTGGCCAAAGAGGTTGTCCATTATATCGACGATGGGCCTCCCGTCAAGCTCGTAGATGACGGGACCCTCTGATTTTGTGATGGTATGGTAGGTCCCGTCAAGAGGGGCGCACCCGTGCATGATCCTTAAGAAAACCGAGAAGTCTCCGGAAAGGGCCACTCCCACCGCATGTTCGGCGCCAACAAATGAGCCGCAGAACTGCTTTCCCGGCTCCAGTTGGTAGCTTCCTACAAGGCCGGCCCCTATCAAAGGCGCCTGGCAGTCCGCATCCCGCCCGAATCCCTCAAGGATATGGGTTGAGGAATTAAGAACAGGAGGGCAGCCACCCTTTGCGGTCTCCTTAACCCACTCGTAAAAGAGCATTATGAGTCTGTCATCGGGCAGGTCCGACAGCAATTCCGCGACTTCCCGGCCCGCTGCGGTAAGATTGTCGTTAAGGCCCGTCGCAACAACCCTGTGCCTTATCCTGTCAGATTCGATAATGGCCGCCCCTGCGGAGGCGCCATCATAGCGTATCTGCTCGTTAGTGAGCACTCCAATAGCGGAGCCGCCGACAATTGGAGTATTTTGGCCCACCACCTCTGTCAGGCCCGCAAAAAATCGTTCATGGTCAAGGTCTCCTGAACAGAACGCGTATACAAAATCGGGACGCTCTATGGTCCCTGATTCCAGGGCTTCTCTGGCTACATGAACGCCCGAAAGATATGCATCCTCCCTGTTGCAAAATCCGATCCCAACCTTCGTCTTTTTCTGTGAAGGCATTCTCCCCCCCCCCCAATTTAACTAAAAAGATTGATGTTGAAAAACCTGTCTCCCCCATGCAACTTCAGGTCATTGTGTCCCCTTGAACATTTTCTCACAATGCGGATAAAATTTTCAAGACATTCGTCACATTTTATCCCGCAGTCATCAGATTTTTCAAAAATAATTTATGCACGATTCGGATGAATTGCAACCCATGATCCTCCTTTTCTTTCGTATCATTAGATTTATCGGCGCGAGGCGGAAAGCGATAGCGCGGCTGGAAAGCATGAAGGCGCCGCCTCCCAATCGGATCTCTCGAACCACTTTGCATCCAGTGGATCCTCAAAAAGGGGACTAACGCTTTGACTTCGGGGGCAAATCCCTCGTGCGCTTGGTCATTCGGGGACTAACCACTCGGATCCGTTGAAGAAGCGGGGATCCATCGTACGCTTGGACTTCGGGGATCCCTCGGTCACTCTGCCGCTCGGGGACGAACAAACAGGCAGGCCTATCGGGATCCTTCTCGGCGCCTCTCGGTCCCCTTAGGCCCAGCCGCCCGTGTAAGCGTGGCCCGCCCGCCACTCGTGTGAATAGGGGCTGCCCCCGCCCGTATGATCAGGGTCCGCAGGCGGGGAGCTTTAAGCAGAGTTTGAGGGCGGATTGACGGTTAAAAACATCATAAAATCCACAAACCCATGTTTCACTATACGGGTTTTTGCGTACAACGCTAAAATATATCTGTTATAGACAGATATTTCAGTATTAAAAGCCCATCGGCATAGCTCAAAAGGGGCTGATATGGTTGAAGATGCCATAAAATCCACAAATTAAGGCTTGACTGTACTGCAATCTTGTGTACAATAGAGAGAAGCGTCGCGGTTAAATACTGTTGGGTATTCTATGACAATAGTTTACCGTAAAAGATGGGCGGAAAAACGCATACTAGGGGACGGGGTAAGTCCTGCCGGTATCTTAAGACATGAACAAAAACATGCGGTTTCTTATGCCTTCCCTGCGCGCGCCTCCCCCCTTATTTAAGACAAAGGAGGTTTTATAAAGTAAT
>JAISPL010000036.1 GCA_031274925.1 Syntrophobacterales bacterium
TGCATCTATTATGCGTTTACGTAAGTCCTTCGATAATGGCGCTGGCGTCCTGTAAACACCCCTTCTTCTTGGATATTTACAGAATATTCTATAGTATGTGTTTTGTTAAGTTGGTATAATAAGACTGCCCTCGGTAAAGGCGGTCTTGAGGCTTAGTTCATCAATGGTCTCGGGACGGTGATTACGATCAGTCTAACTTCAGAGTTTCCTGTAGCTTGTTGCAGGGTATTTATTCTTAGCCCCTTGTCAGTTAAGGGTTAGCTCCAAGATATTCGGCTT
This sequence comes from Syntrophobacterales bacterium, assembly GCA_031274925.1. Taxonomy (NCBI): domain Bacteria; kingdom Pseudomonadati; phylum Thermodesulfobacteriota; class Syntrophobacteria; order Syntrophobacterales; species Syntrophobacterales bacterium. The sequence continues at coordinate 280 of JAISPL010000036.1, forward strand.
CTATCTGGTAACCAAGAAGCTCCGAAAAGGGTGCAACGGGCGCTGGCATTATCGCTCCTCATGTCGATGAGGCTCGTCTTTGGGACGATCCATGTCATTTATGATTATTTCCACAACATTATGATCCAAGGCAATATTCGTTTCTCGTGGTCACGGTTATCTAAAGCACGGTCGTCCCGACCGTGATTCAGGGGCGCATGCCTTTCCCTCCGTCTAACTTTTGTCGCCATCTTCAGGAAGGGAATGGAACCGGGGGCAATGGATCAAATCATTGCCTCCCCCGGGGCTTCTGACCTGCTTTTTTAGATTATTCATTGGCGTATGATTGTGATATACTGGCAGTATTATGGAGATCAATATGGTTGCTGTCCTCATTTCTGGCGTTCTATGGAAAGCAAAATTCTGAAAGAGGTATCCTATATCGGGTCTGACGGGGACGCGGTTTCCGTCTGCGAAAAAATCATTAGGGAGAGTGCGCTCAAGGTAATGATCGATGGGGAGTACTATGCGACAGCAATGATAATGGCCGATATGGAAAAGGAATATGTGGCCGGGCACCTCTTTGCGCAGGGAGTAATAAACAGTGTGGCTGACATCATCGCCGTGGAAATCGAAAATGACGTCGCCCGTGTGCAGTTGAGAGGCGATAGGAAGAGACAGACTATTTCCGGGAATGTCCGCTCCTGCATTGTCGTCTCAGGACGGGATGTCTTCAATTGCGTCCGGGCCATTCTCAAGTCGCCGGTTTTCGCCGAGACCGAGGCCGTGCACTCGGCCGGGCTGTTCCTGAACGGCAAAGAAGCCATCTCTATCGCTCAAGACATTGGCCGCCACAATGCGCTGGATAAAGTTGTCGGGGATGCTATGTTTAAGAATATTGATTTTGGAAGAACGCTCGCCGCTTCCACGGGAAGGCAGCCGACCGAGATGATCATAAAGTGCATAAAGACCGGTATTCCGATCATTGCCACCAAGGGCGTGCCCACATCGGCGGCCGTGGAACTGGCGGAAAAGGCGGGGATAACAATCGTGGGGCTGGTGAGGGCCGAGACTATGACGGTCTATTCTCACCCGGAGAGGATTGGATAGATTTGACGATCGCGGGTGAGGGCGACTGTATACTGATGGACACTGCAAAGACTTTAAACGTTCAAAGATTTACGGGAGTAAAATTTGTGCCCTCCGAGTCAAGAGTGGTGGTCGAAAAAGAGTTGCCTGTCTATGTGAATGGGGAACATCTCGCCACCGCTTCCCTGGTACCCTCCATGGAGAAAGAGTTTGTTGCCGGATACCTTTTTGGACAGGGCTTTATCGACAGCGTCGGGGAGATCGTGGAACTTAAAATCACGGAGAGAGGAGCGGACGTTGTCCTGGTAAGGACGGATGTGGCATCAACCAGGAAGACGAAGGCAAGCTGCCGCATCGTTTCAGGCGGCGGCCGCACGGCCTATTTCGAATCAGGCATTTCTTCTCGGATAAAGTCTGGCCTCAAAATCGAGAGAAGGAAGATTTTCCGGGCAATGAATACCTTATTTGAAAATGCAGTCCTCTACGATGAAACCGGAGGCGTTCATGCGGCTGCCCTTTTCGACGAAGGGATGCACCGTCTCTCCATCGTGGAAGATATAGGAAGACATAATACGCTGGATAAAATCATCGGCTATGCACTCTTTCATAATATCGATTTTGCCGGGACTTTCGTGGTTTCTACGGGCCGTATGTCATCGGAAATGATCGTTAAGGTTTGCCGTGCCGGCATTCCGCTTGTGGCTACCAAAACCGCCGTTACCGATGAAGGCTTAAGAATCGCTGAAGACCACGGGCTTACCGTCGTCGGTTTTGTCCGGGACGCTGGCTCTAAAATGCACACGGATATGGAAGTCAGGGTCTTCGAAAAAGCGCAGATGAAAATATATACCGGTGCGGACCGGGTACTTTAAGGAAACAGGTGTACCGCTATGGCAAGATATTCCCATCGTTTTGTGGAAATGTATGATGGTTTTGTGGGGTATGGCCTGGACAGACAGTCCGATGAAAATACCGTCCAGTTCTACCTGCAGAAGTTCTCGGATGACGATCTGATGAAAACGGTTTTGAAGAGGATGACCGACGACGATCTGGCAGAGATATTCGATGTAATTGGTAAGATGCTGAAAAAACATCTGAACGAGCCCGAATACCACCGACTATTTCTCAAAGACGAAGGGGTGTGATCCGCTCCCGTTTTTATCTACGATTGCATGGGCCCGCGATATGCAAAGAGATACCATGTTGGTTCTGCGTACCTGTCATAACCGGCTCGACGATCGGTGCATTCACCAGCATGCCGGACCGCCGCTATACGCGAGCACATTTGCCTCCTATCTGCCTTGTGCCATCCGAATTCCTTATATTTTAGAAGCGCGTCGATCCATTCGGACTGATCTGCAGAGGTTTTTCCAGATATTTTTTAAAAAGTCTTCCGTCCTTATCATAATAGTTAACTTCCGTAACGGTGAGATGGTCTGTTTGGTCCGTATTCCAGGCACTCACGGTGGCGACGCGATCCCAAAGCAACAAGGTCTTTTTGCTCCTGAAACAGATATTAAGGGTATCGGGAACATAACTGGTTGACGTATTAAGTATATTGGACAAAGAGGGTAATACATTATAGAGTATTGCCGGACTTGGATATGAGGACATAGGTATGGATGCAGAGAAGACAATAAGACCATCAGGGCAGTGTGAGCCAGAGACAGCCCCTCCGTCGGGAGAGGGAACTTTGGCAGCGAGGCAGTCTGGAACCCTTGTGGCACTCTTTGCCATCGGGTTCTTCGCTTTTCTCAATCTGTATACAACCCAGCCGCTCTTGCCTCAATTTCGGCATTTCTTCATGGCGTCTGAACTTCTGGTGAGTTTTACTGTGAGTGCCCCGGTCCTTGCGGTGACGCTCACGGCCTTCATGATCGGGCTTGTCGCCGATGCAGTGGGTCGCAAAAGGGTGATTATTGCCGCCGTTTTTGGTCTTTCTCTTCCCACAATTCTGGCTGGGACATCGGCTAACCTTGGTCAGCTCGTGATGTGGCGTTTTTGGCAGGGGCTCTTCATTGCAGGCATCACATCCGTCACCATCGCCTATATCAGTGAGGAGTCGCCATCCAAGTCGCTGGGATCCATCATGGCGACCTATGTTACCGGGACCGTCGTGGGCGGCTTTGTGGGTCGCTTCAGTGCCGGGTTTATTTCGGCCCGATACGGCTGGCGAATTTCCTTTATCGTCCTTGGCGTGGCAACCATGGCAGGTGCAATTGCTGCATGGTCGCTTCTCCCCCGTTCTACGAAATTCATCCGACACCGCAATATTGTCCAGGCTCTGAAACCCATGTGGGGGCATCTCAAGAATCCTCCTCTTTTAGCCACTTATGCCACGGGGTTCAATGTCCTTTTCTGTCTCGTAGGAACGTTTACCTACGTGAACTTCTATTTGGCGGACAAGCCGTTCCTTTTAGGTCCCACCGCCCTTGCATTGATATTCGTTGTCTACCTTGTCGGAGTAGTAATCACTCCTTTGGCAGGGCGGTTCATGGATCGCGTCGGCCAGCGGAAGGTACTTATGGGGGCTGCGGGAATGTCTGCAACAGGAATGGCCATGACCTTGATTCACTCCCTGCCGCTCATTATCGCTGGGCTTGCCCTCGTGGCTTCAGGGGTCTTCGCATGCCACTCCGCGTCGGCGAGCCACGTGGGAAAGGCGGCCCGCGAAGCACGCTCTTCCGCGGCAGGTCTCTACATCTCTTTTTACTATCTCGGCGGCTTCGCCGGCTCCGTCATTCCCGGCATTCTCTGGAAGTACGCCGGATGGCGCGGTTGCGTGGCGATCATGATCTTCATGCAATTAATCGCTATATTGATCGCCAACCGGTGGTGGCAGCGCTAAAAGCAAAGGCGCAATCATGCCTTTCCCTTGGCAAACCATCGACAGACGCCTGACAAGTATTATAAGAAGTATTTGCTCAATAAAAAGAATGTCCTGATCTTTAAGAAGAAAGACAATATTGCTCTGGTCAGCCTCACCCGCTATAGGTGTTCCGGCAAGAGTAGCCGAGGTTGCGTTTCCCAGAATTCGCGTAGGGGCAGTCCCTCGTGACAGCCGTTTTTAAATAACGACTAACGTCTGATAACCAATGACTTCAAAGACATCCTGGCGCGAACCTATTTCGTTGATTTTGTGATTGATCGGGGGTATATTTATTGTCCATGGAAAGCCAAGCCATCATGCAGATCTGTCTTGACGAGGCTTGGAGGGCCTTTGACGATGGTGAAGTTCCTGTCGGTGCGGTTGTAGTCTCGGCCGGGGGAGCGGTAGTTGCAAGAACTCACAACCTCACGATTCGTGCTAATTCCCCTACGGCCCATGCGGAGATCCTCGCAATAAACGAGGCGGCGAAGGCATTAGGGAACTACCGCCTTACGGGATGTTCGCTTTACGTGACAATGGAACCTTGCGTCATGTGCGCCGGGGCAATAATAGAGGCGAGGCTGAAGGAGGTAATATTCGGATGCTTCGACGCGAAAAGAGGCGGCCTCTGCTCAATCGTTGATATAAATACACTCCCCCTGAACCACAAGCTGGAGATAAAGGGAGGAGTGCTCGAAAATGAAAGCAAGGCACTGCTCAGAAGATTCTTTCAATTAAGGAGAGGTACCGAAGTGGTCATAACGGGGCCGACTCGAAATCGGCTGTACGCCTGATAAGCGTACCGTGGGTTCGAATCCCACCCTCTCCGTTTTTTACCTCGTTAATTCAAGTCGGCATTAAATCTTGTAGTCATCAACGAATCAATACCATACAACAAGCTACAGAGTATTGATTTCATTCACCCCACATGTGTGATGTATCCACACGGGCAATGAGATCAACAGGTCATACCATAAATTTGGTCTTGATGAGTTATGTTTACCGAGGTAACCAACGACGACGACCGCCTCCCCGGCTTTTTTGAAAAACCTTTTCCATTATGTTGTATAATAGCGGCAAGAGATGACACTGAAGGATATTCATGGCGGAATACAGGGTTAAATTTTTTCCGATGGAGACAATGTTTAGTGCTGCTGAAAGCGATAATCTCCTTGACGTGGCGATGAGATCTGGCGTCCACATCAATGCTTCCTGCGGAGGAAACGGCACATGCGGTAAATGCAGGATCATGCTGCGTGAAGGTGATGTGAATTCTCCTTCCCACCGGACCATTACGCCGGAAGATTACGGGAACGGAGTTAGGCTCGCGTGTATGACCGCCATCCATGGTGATATAGCCGTAGAAGTGCCGTTGGAGTCCCAAGTTGACAGGACGGCCCTCGGCAGGCGGCGGGAGGCGCCCCATATCCTCTCCCCCTCCGATGCAGGCAAGCTCGTGGCCGGGATGGAGATTGATCCCGCAGTTTTTAAGAGATACATCAAGCTCCCTGAGCCAACCATGGAAGACAATATCTCCGACCTTGCGAGACTTACGAGAGAACTCAGGACGCAGTGCGGTATTCACGTTCCATACGTCGATTTCCTGGTTTTAAAGAAGCTTGCGAAGGTATTGAGGGCCGGGAAGTGGAAGGTTACCGTGACGATTGCCACCACCGGCTCCAGTTATACGCTCATCAATGTGGAGCAGGGAAACAGAGAGTTTGAGAATTACTCCATCGTACTGGACATAGGCACCACCACCATCTGCGGTCAGCTTCTTGACCTTGCCAATTGCGGTGTTACCAGTATAATGGAGCGCCTGAAAAGCGAAAGGGATCTCTGCACCCTGTCTGAACACTCCGACTACAACAAACAGATCAGCTTTGGCGAAGATGTAATATCGAGAATTGTATTCTCCGGAAAGAAAGATGGGTTATGCAAGTTGCAGGAGGCCGTTGTTGACGCGATAAACCAGGTCATTGATGAGCTTGTCGCGTCCGCCGGGATCATGGCAGATTCCATATCCCATGTTGTTTTTGCGGGAAATACAACTATGACCCACCTTCTTCTGGGCCTTGACCCCACGTATATCATGCGGGCCCCGTACATACCCACCACAACCTTTTTTCCGCCCATCAGGGTCACCAGTCTCGGTGTGAAACTTGGCGACCATGTCCATGCCTTCACCTTCCCTTCTGTCGCGTCCTATGTTGGAGGGGATATCATTGCAGGCGTCCTCGGATCGGGTATGTTCCAGAGAAGCGAGACCACACTCTTTCTTGATATAGGAACCAACGGTGAAATCGTGCTTGGTAATAAAGACTGGCTCACATGCGCCTCCTGCTCCGCAGGGCCAGCATTTGAAGGGGGAGGCATAGAATTCGGCATGCGGGCGGGAAAAGGTGCGATAGAACAGGTACGCATCAACCCCTCAACATATGAGCCCATGATTCTGACCGTAGGGAAGTCCAAGCCCGTGGGCATATGCGGCTCCGGCCTCATTGATGTCGTGGCGGAGCTTCTGGAAACAGGTCTTATTGATCAGAAGGGCACATTCGACAGAAATGGAAAATCAGGGAGGGTCAGAGCCGGTGCGAACGGGCATGAGTATGTGCTGAGCTACGGGCCGGATACCGGGACCGGCCGGGATATTGTCATCACCGAATCAGATATTGACAACCTCATCAGGACGAAAGCGGCGATCTATGCGGGCTGCAAAGTCCTTCTCGACAGTCTCGGTGTGAGCGTGAGTGAAATTGACACAGTCATTATCGCTGGTGGGTTCGGCCACTACATCGACCTCGAAAAGGCGATCACCATAGGCCTGTTCCCTGAACTGCCTCTCAGGAAATTCATATTTGTGGGAAACAGCGTCCTTCTCGGTGTACGGCTGGCCTCTTTTTCCAGTGAATTCCTTAAAGAAGTCAATGAAGTGACCCGCAAGATGACCAATGTTGAACTCTCTGCCAATCCTAGATTCATGGAGGAATTCGTGGCGTCCATGTTCCTGCCTCACACGGACGAGAGGGTTTTTCCGAAAGTCATGGAAAGACTTATGGGCACGCGAAAGAACGCCGAATAGGTTGATGAAGGCAGAAAAGAGAAAGGTAAAAGGTAAGGAATAAAGATTATGCAGAAAATTTTAGCGTTTGCAGGAAAAGGTGGTGTGGGGAAGACTACTCTGGGGGGGATGCTGATCAGATACCTTGTTGAGGAGATCAATGACGGACCTGTCCTCGCGGTCGACGCAGACCCCAATTCGAACCTCAACGAGGTTCTGGGTCTTCCAGTGGAGAATACCATCGGGGAAGCCCGTGAACTGATGAAGAAGGATGTTCCTCCTGGCATGACAAAGGACATCTGGTTTGAGCACAAGGTAAACCAGGCCATTGTTGAAGGAAAAGGGTTCGACCTCCTGGTCATGGGAAGGCCTGAGGGGCCTGGATGCTACTGTGCGGCAAATAGCCTGGCAAAGCAATCGATTGACAGTCTGAAGGGTAATTACACATTTGTCGTAGTGGATAACGAAGCTGGAATGGAACATATGAGCAGGCTTGTCACCCAGGATGTGGACCACCTGTTTGTGATCTCAGACGGGCAGCCCAGGGGATTGATCACGGCGAAGAGGATTCTTGATCTGTCTGGGGAACTGAAGCTGAATATCAAAAATACCTATCTTCTGGTAAACCGCCTGAAGGAAGAGGATTTAGAGACCATTGCCAGGGTCGTCCTGGAGATGGGCCTTGAAGTGACGGGTACTGTCAGGGATGGCAAAGATGTTCTGCAGGCAGATGCGGCAGGCAAGACCATCTTTGATTTGGATAGGACGTCCCCTGCCCTGTTGGATGCGTACAGGATATTTGAAAAGACCGTTAGCCGACAATAAAAAGTCTTCGGAGGATATTTCAGCAGGAATCGCATATCAGGCAACAGTGTCTGCGGTACCAGGCCACCCGGCAGCAGCCAAGACACCTCCTAAGAATCACCTTATGAATCCTTCAAGAGTGAGGTGTTTTCCCAAGTGCAGACGGCAAAGCCGGAGAGTATCTCTCATGATGTCTGGCGTGCATCTGAAAAACAACGGAGGAGTTACGCAAAAAAGCTACATAGCAATATTGAAAGTTTCACAAACGATGATATACTTGACGCCTTTGCAAGAAGATACCCGACGAGGAAAACTTTATTGAAAAAAGCCCGATATTGGGATATAAAAGTGACTTGAAAGTTATGTCCTCTTGAATAGCCTGGCACTGTGTTCCATATAGTTGTCCTTTACCTATGAAAATAAAAGTACTGATACTTCTCTGCTTCACATATCTGTTATTCTTTTACAATCTCGGAGGCATTGCGCTTTGGGATCCGGATGAGCCAAGGCAGGCCATCATGGCCCGTGAGATGATGGAGCGTCACGATTATATCCATCCATACCTGAACGGTAAACCCTATCTCGAGAAGCCGCCTTTTTATCCCTGGATGATAATCGCGGCGTCTAAGGTGACTGGCACACTCAACGAATTCTCCGCAAGGATGCCCGCCGCAGTCTCGGCCACCATGTTAGTACTCGTCACATTTATGCTCGGTTCCGTACTTCTTGATGCGAGAGGAGGCTTAATCAGCGCGGCAATTCTGGCTACTAATTACCAGTTCCTCTCTAACGCCCGTGAGTCCGTAATGGATATGACCTTCGCTTTTTTCATCGGGCTTACCATATACCTTACCTATCTGGCGCTAAGAAGAAGGCATAAATGGCTCTTTGCCCTTGCATTCCTGCCCTCCGCCCTTGCTATCCTGACAAAAGGGCCGGCAGGCCTTGTGATTCCGGCAGGCGTAATATTTATTTTTATAATAAAGGAAAAAGAGGTTAAGAGGTTTTTTGGACCCATGGCGCTGGGGTGCCTTCTGTCAACCGCCATCGCCTCCATATGGTTTATCATGGCGGGTCCCGAGTACATAAAGGAATTCATTGTCCACCAGAATTTCACGCGGTATACCAATGCCTTTGACCATGCCGAGTCTCTGGGCTACTATTTTCATAAACTCTTTATCAACTTCCTGCCATGGAGCATTTTTCTGCCTTTCGCAGTCTATCACGGGTACAGGAAAAAATATTGGCTTCCCTTTATATGGTTTGTTTTCACGTTTCTTTTCTTTGAGTTTTCCACAAGCAAAAGGGCCATATATCTGCTCTCCTGCTATCCCGCCATTGCGCTGCTATCAGGTTTCTACCTGAGAGACAAGTGGTCGGAACTGGTGCATCGGGGAATCCCAGGATATCTCCTCAAGGCTCTTGCTGTGCTCCTTGCCTTTTTGCCGATTGTTTCTGTGGTTGTTCTTCGCAATGTGTCCAATCAGACATTGGAGGTGTTCAGGAGCGGGCCGTCCGTGCTCTATCTTTACTTAGGCCTTCTGTTCGTTGCCGGGGGAGCATTTTTTACCTGTCTCCTCAAAAAATTGGAAAAAGGCGCCCTCATATCCTTTTTTGTGTACCTCACCATAAGCGGGCTGTTCTACAATGTGCTCTACATGCCCGTTATTGACGAAGCGTTCAAGTCACCCCTCCGGATAACGGACAAACTTAAGAGTCTCACCGAATCGAGAGATATCTGGACCTTCGGATTCAGCTCCGCAGGATTAATATATTATGTCGGGAAGCCGATCCATATGTTTCTGTCCGTAAAGCAGATAAAAGAGGATAAACGTGATATACTGCTTATTGTTGAAGACAGGGAAACCTCTCGCCTTCAACGAGAGTTGAACGCCAGGTATGTTCCGGTAGGGAAGGCGCGTTACGAGAAAGAATACTACACCTTCTATGTGAGGAAAGATGGAAGATAACCCTTATGTCTCTGTGTTGATCCCGGTTCTTAACGAGCAGGAATCCCTTGAAGAGCTTCAGATGAGACTCCGGAATACACTTGAGGGAATAGAAAAGGCCTATGAGATCATCTATATAAATGATGGCAGTACCGACAATACACAGAAGATGCTTGAAGATTTCCATTACCATGACAAAACGGTAAAGGTGATCGAATTCAACAGGAACTACGGGCAGCACATGGCCCTTTTCGCGGGGTTTGAAGCGGCAAGAGGGGAGATTGTCATTACGATAGATGCCGATCTCCAGAATCCGCCTGAAGAGATCCCCAGGCTTATCACAAAGATGGAAGAAGGGTATGAAGTGGTGGGTACATACAGAAAGGACCGCAAGGACTCTTTTCTTAGAACTTTCCCCTCGTATGTGGTCAACAAGATCACGGCCCGCCTCGTTGGTGTTAAGCTCAAAGACTACGGCTGCATGCTCCGCGCTTACCGGAGAAACATAATCGACTATATGAATATGTGTCCCGAGTCGTCGAGTTTTATCCCGGCCCTCGGAAATACCTTCGCGAAACGGATCGTGGAGATAGAAGTGGGTCATGAGGAGAGAAAAAGAGGGACCTCCAAATACAGTCTGTTCAAGCTCATGAGGCTTAATTTTGACCTCATGACGAGTTTCTCTCTCCTTCCCATCCAGTTTATAGGCGTGCTGGGGATCGTCATTGCCATTCTCGGCCTTGCATTCGCTTTCTTTCTTGTTATAAGACGGTTCATCGTAGGGCCTGAGTCGGAAGGGGCGTTCACCCTTTTCGCCATCCTGTTCTTCTTCATCGGTATTCAGATATTCGCCCTTGGCATCATCGGGGAATATGTGGGAAGGATATATCAAGAAGTAAGACGCCGCCCGAGGTTCATTATAAAGAAGGAATTGCGGTGAAGGCGGTAGTCTTTGCGTACCACGAGATCGGATATGCATGCCTTGACGAGCTTCTCTCTTTTGGGGCCCATGTCTCCTGCCTTTTCACCCACGAAGACGACCCAGGCGAAGAGATATGGTTCAAAACACCCGTCCGTCTGGCGAAGGAACGCAATATTCCCGTGTATACTCCCGAAACTCTCAAAGACCCTCGTTGGGCGGACCTTATCAGGCAGGCGAAACCGGATGTTATCTTCTCCTTCTATTACAGAAGCCTCATTCCAAAAAGAATTCTCGAAATTCCCGGGACGGGCGCTTTCAACGTTCACGGCTCGTTACTGCCTCAGTTCCGAGGGAGGTGCCCGGTGAACTGGGTACTTATCGCAGGAGCTGAAAAAACCGGGCTGACCATGCATTTCATGGAGGAAAAACCGGACGCCGGCGATGTAGTGGCTCAGAGAGCCGTGGATATTACCTCGGACGACACCGCCCACACCCTGTTTTTGAAGCTGGTAAATGAGGCGAGACCGCTCATGAGGGATATCCTTCCCAGACTCCTGGACAGGACCTTCACCCGCATATCCCAGTCGGAGCTCGGCCCCTCGTCGTATTTTGGTGGCAGACGTCCGGAAGACGGCCTTATCTCCTGGGAGAAGGATGCCCGTTCGGTTCATAACCTCGTCAGGGCGGTTACCCACCCCTATCCTGGAGCTTTCACCTACTTTGACGGAAAAAAGCTTTTTATCTGGCAGACCGAGGTTGAACCACGAATGGAAATTGATCCGGCGGTGCGAAAAGGAGAGATAATCTCGACCAACCCCCTTGTCGTTAATGCAGGTGGCAAGGCGCTCAAACTGGTGACGGTGGAGTTCGATGGGGAAAGGGAAATTAGCGGCGAGGCATGGGCTGCCGTCTATATATCAAAAAACCGAATACTGGGAGGTAACGCTTGAAAATACTGATACTCGGAGTAAATGGATTTATAGGAAACAGCCTTACAGCGCAGATCCTGCGTGATACGGACTGGGAAATCTACGGCATGGACATAAAGTGCGACAAGCTGGACACATGTCTCGGGCACGAGCGGTTCCATTTCGTCGAGGGAGACATAGCGATAAACAAGGAGTGGATTGAGTATAACGTGAAGAAATGCGACGTTATCATGCCTCTCGTCGCAATCGCGACGCCCGCAACATATGTAAAAGAGCCGCTCAGGGTTTTCGAGCTCGATTTTGAGCAAAACCTGAACATTGTTAGGCTTTGCCTGAAATACAATAAGAGACTTCTCTTTCCGTCTACGTCAGAGGTGTACGGCATGTGTCCCGATGGCGAATTCAACGAAGATGAGAGTCCTCTTGTCACCGGCCCCATAAGGATGCAGAGGTGGATATACAGCTCGTCAAAGCAGCTTCTTGACAGGGTCATATGGGCCTATGGGTTCCAGAATGGTTTAAGATTCACTCTTTTCAGACCTTTCAACTGGATCGGGCCAAAACTTGACGAGCTGACCACGGACCCGGAGAAGGAAGGCAGTTCAAGGGTAGTGACTCAGTTCATCAGCAATCTTTTTTTGGGGGAACCGATCAAACTGGTGGACGGGGGCCTTCAGAAGAGGTGCTTCACATATATCGACGATGGAGTGGAGTGCCTCATGAAGATTATAGAGAATAAAGAAGGCAAATGCGACGGCCAGATCTTCAACATAGGAAATCCTGACAATGAGGCGACGGTGAAGGAGCTTGCCGGAAAGATGAAGGCCATGTTCATGGCCCACCCGAACACGGCGCATTTCAAGAAGTTCGCTGAGATAGTGGAAGTCTATTCGAAGGATTATTACGGTGAAGGGTATCAGGATATAGATCGCAGAGTGCCTTCCATAAAGAAGGCGAAAGAGTTAATCGGCTGGGCGCCGAAAGTCGATCTTGATACAGCCCTCAAGAAAACCCTTGATTATTATCTCGAAACAAACCTGAAAATGGCTTGAAGGAACGGATAAGGAGGGAATATTTGCCGGAGTGATGACTGTTCCCCGGCTAAGGTATCCTAATGGATAAGGCTTGGCATAAGACAATAGGTGTTAAGGTGGATGTGGATACTGATGTGGGCATGAAGAACGGCGTGCCCGTGCTCCTTGAACTTTTCCGAAAATATGGCATCCATGCGAGTTTTTTTGTACCAATGGGGAAAGACCATACAGGCCGGACCGCGAAAAGGGTATTCACGAAGAAAGGATTCTTGAAGAAGGCGGGAAGGGTAGGGGTCTTGAGCACTTACGGAGTAAAGACGCTAATGTACGGTCTTGTCCTGCCCGGACCTGAAATAGCCAGAGAAAACGGCCCCGTGCTTCGCCGGATTACGGGTGAAGGCCATGAGGCCGGAATACACGGCCTTGACCATGTGTACTGGCATGACCACATCAAATCCTTAGGAAAAGCAAGAACAGTTAAGGATCTTGAGAAGGCTTTTACCGTATACCGGGAAGTTCTCGGGAATCCACCGGTCTCCTTTGCGGCCCCTGGATGGATGATCAACGGCCACGCCCTTAACTGGTTTGAGGAGAAAGGCTTTATTTATTCGAGTGACACGAGGGGGTCATATCCTTTCCGGCCCATACTGGGCGGGGAAAAATTCAAAGTTCTCCAGATCCCGTCGAGCCTGCCCACGCTTGACGAGATGGTGGGCATTGCAGGCACCGACCAGAAGGCCCTCGCGGACCATTTCTTTTCCCGCCTGACAGACGGACTCAATATCCTCACGGTCCACACCGAGCTTGAGGGAAAACGATGGACCGGCTTTCTCGAATCTTTTGTCGTTGAGGCCTTGAGGGATAGTTTCACCTTCGTCCGGCTTATTGATATTGCCGCGAGGTATGAAAAAGGGGAAAACACCCCTTCATGTGAGATTGTGTACGGCCACGTGGAGGGAAGAGCGGGCGAAGTCTCCCTCCAGAAGACTTCCTGATAGCGGCCGGGTGTTCCGTTTGCTCCTTGTGGATATGATTCTGCCGACAAAAGCGCTGTTGCCGGAATAACGACGCAGAGAATGTAAACCTTCTGAGACGTTACACTAATTTTGCGGCTCTCTTCCTCGGGTGCTGCCTGATCCTCTTCTTAATGAATTTTTTTGCTCTAATGAAGAGCTTGTGCATGGTCTTCTGTACCAGCTTAGGATTATTAGCCTTCATCGCGGTGATCATGGTCAGATGATCACGGACCGCCGTGACTGCCATTCTGTCATTAGTGAAACAGATAACTCTGTACCGGTGAATGAAATCCCTGAGTTCATTGACTACCTTCACGAGTTTTTCGCTCCTGGCCGTCTTGTAAAGGGTGTCGTGAAAGAGAGTGTTGAACTTGACGATCTCCTCCATATTTTTCTTGATTAAAGCCTCTTCTTCATGTTTGACGATCTCCTCCAGAGCTATGATGTCCCGCTCGGTGGCTCTTTTTGCGGCGAGGTAAGCCGCATGGGTTTCGAGTATTCCTCTTATTTCGAAAACTTCCTCGACTTCCTCGGCCGTAACAGAACCCACCGCAAAACCACCCCTCGGCAACTTTTGAATGAGTCCTTCTTTTTCGAGTTTCTGGATCGCCTCCCTGACAGGGGTCCGGCTCGTTCCCATATCCGCGGCCAGTTTTTCTTCTACAAGGCGAGTATTGGGCTCCCAGTTTCCATCCAATACATTGTTTTTGAGCTGCCTGTAAACCTGTTCTCTCAAGAACCTATCCTTGTTCGGTAATTGTTCCTTATTCTTATAGCTCATGGCTCCCTCTTTATTATGAATCTCTTTGGACATATCCCACAACAACGCACCGCATTGCCGTCTTTCGCGCTTGATACTAAATATACCCGAGATGGATACCGCAATCCGGAAACAAGCTGGAACATGCCAGATTGTCTGTCATATATGATATCCCACTCATTGCCGCAAGATAGTTCATTGCTTAAAGTCACTATATTATTCTATTCTCGAAAATAATTGTCAAGAGAATTGTATATAAAAAGGCACATTTCAGTTTTCCCATGACAAAAGCCTAAGGCTTGAAATCAGGAGGGATTAAACACGATGGACCTTGTGGTAATATACCCCAGGCTATTGATTTCGCGTCTGATTATGGTGTAGAATAGACGATTACGGCACCGGAGGAGAGTATGCAGAGAATTTTCAGCGGGATTCAGCCGACAGGGGATATCCATATAGGGAACTATGTGGGTGCGATCAGACAATGGGTCGTCCTCGCCGATATGTATGACTGTGTTTTCTCCGCAGTCGACTACCACGCAATTACCGTCGAATACCCGATTGAGGAGATGAAAAAAAGGATCATCGAAACCGCAGTCGTGCTCATTGCGTGTGGGTTATCACCCGAAAAATGCAAAATCTTTGTCCAGTCTCATGTGCCGGAGCATACCGAGCTTGCTTGGATCTTCAATTGTGTGACCCCAATAGGTGAACTTGAAAGGATGACCCAGTTCAAAGACAAGTCGAAGCAGCACAGGACAAATTTGAATGTGGGCCTCATGGATTACCCTGTCCTTCAGGCCGCCGACATTCTTCTTTACAAGGCAGGGTTTGTGCCGGTGGGAGAAGATCAGGTCCAACATGTGGAGTTGTGCAGGGAAGTGGCTCGAAAATTCAACAGCCGGTTCAAGCCTATCTTTCCAGAACCAAAAGTGATACTCTCCGAGGCGCCCAGGATTCTCGGAGTCGATGCAGCGGGCAAGATGTCCAAGACCATGGGTAACTACATTGCCATCCTCGAAGATGAGAAAACTATATGGGAGAAACTCCGGACGGCGGTAACGGATGTAAGCAGAGTGAGGAGGACCGATATTGGCAATCCCGACGTATGTAATATTTTCACAATGCACAAAGCGTTCTCAGGAGACGAGATTCGCGCGGATGTGGAGAAAGGATGCCGAACGGCCGGTATAGGGTGTATCGACTGCAAGAAAATGCTCTTCAAAAAAATGATGGAAGAGTTGATACCCATTCAGGAGAAGGCAAAGACATTAATGAAAGATCAGTGCTATGTCCTTGATGTCCTGCGGCAGGGGGCGAAGGCGTGCAGTATAATAGCCAAGGATACGATGCAAGAAGTAAGAGAAACCTTGGGCCTGTTGCAGGCGTAAAGGCGGGAGGTTATATAGATAAGTTACTCTAAGTTTTTTCCTTACCCTATCCTTATACTTCTAAATCAGTTTCAACAATGACGCAAAATTAAGTGGCGGCCATCTATAGTTTTTAAGCTGAAGCTGGTTGTCTATACGGTCTTTTCTCCTATGATACAAATACTTTCAATGGATTATGCACCATGCAGCTATTGTCCCTCCGCTATTCTCTTGATAAAAAGTTTAAATCTCTACGGATCTAATTCTCGGCCCCTTAAGGCACGCGCTTGCCTAATAGTCAGTCGTAAACCCCGAGGTATCCCGCCCCTTGGGGCGGGGAGGTTTATGATAATTGTTTTGTAAAGGTCATACATAACAACGGTCATAGGTTACCGGTATGGCCATTATAACGCGTATAGGGCGAATGAGGCATCTATAATATAAGATTCACGCTTCCATATTTATATATAGCATGACGGCAGTCTTCGGGCAGTCAGTCCGGCCAGCGTAGCGAGGAGGAGCAGTAATGGAATGAAAAATTAGAAAAACTGCGGCATAGTTATATTATGTTGACAAGTTCCAAAAAAAGGGTTAAAAATAAGGCGATATGAGTAAATTTAGGTTTCAACGAATTAGCATGGTTTTTCTGGTCTTCTGCGTGGGGGTATTCTTACTCTCTCTTCTCACGGTAGAATTCCATAAAAGCAATAGCTTTCCGTGGCTCAAGTACGCCGGCTTCCTTGAAGCCGACTCTGAAATAGCCATAGTTCCCGATTGTACGGTTGCCATCAAAGAGACTCGGGTCGTTGCTTACCGCGTCTCCCACCATAAGGATATTTTTCCAGATCAAACCACACTCTTTCTCCATGTCTACAGGGGTCCTCCCTCTTTAGAATCGTAGTTATCAATTCGGTTTTCAGCACTATCTGACCATCATTAGCGGGGTGTATTTCCGCTCTCATGGTGGCCGGAGTACCACTTTGATACCAACCCATACTTTTAGGGAGGTTACACATGCAATGTCCTGCATGGAGTTTACTTACAGTTGTTATAACGGCGGTGAGTTGCCTTGCCGCAGGGCCGCTTTGCGCAGAGCCGCTCACATGGCAGGAAGTCCGGGCGAAATTTATATCCACCAACCCGACCTTGCAGGCGGCGAGGATCGGTGTTGACGAGACACGGGCCCAGGAGATTACCGCGAATATGCGGCCGAACCCGGAATTCACCGTGGGTTATGACAATCTCCATCCTTGGAGAAAGTCCGAGACTACCGTGGATGTCCAGAAATATGTGTCGCTAAGCTATCTCTTTGAGCGCATGAACAAGCGGGCGCTCAGGCGGGAGAGCGCGGAGAAAGAGACGAGGATTGCCGTCTCTCAGACGGCGGATCTGGAGAGAAACCTCCTTTTTACTTTAAGGAGTGCCTTTATACAGGTCCTCCAGCAGAAAGCGGCGCTTGATCTGGCGAAGGAGAACCTTCTCTACTATGACAAGGCGCTTGAAGTTAACGCCCATCGGTTTAAGGCAGGGGATATTGCCAGGATTGATTTGGCTCGCCTCCAGCTCCAGAGAGTCCAGTTTGAATCCGATGTGCAAAACGCCCTTGTGAGTCTCAGGACTTCAAAGATACAGCTTCTCATGCTTCTTGATGACCGAACCCCTGTGGACCTGTTCGATGTCACAGGATCCTTCGAGTTTTCCGAAACAATTGAGTCCCTGACGGAATTTCGCGATATAGCCCTGGAGGCGAGGCCTGACCTCAGGGCCGCAGTCCAGGCGTACGATCAGGCCAAAACAAACCAACAGCTTGCTGAGGCAAATGCATCGACGGATCCGACGGTAGGCATCGGGATGGGCCGTCTTGCCGAGAGCTCCGGATCAGACCCGAATTCGAACAGCCTGCGTAACTATGTGGGCTTTTCAATAAGTATCCCTCTTCGCATATTTGACAGAAACCAGGGGGAGAGACTTCGTACCAAACTGGACATCAACCGCACCGACAGGTTGAGGGCGGCGGCGGAGGCCCAGCTTTACAGCGATGTGGATTCGGCCCACGCCGCGCTTATGAGTACGGTAGCCCTTCTCAAGCCTTACAAGGAAAAATACCTTGATCAGGCCTTAACAGTGCGAGACACGATGACATTTTCCTATGAGCGCGGCGGAGCGTCTCTTCTTGACTTCTTGGAGACGCAGCGTGACTACCGGACCGTCATGATGACCTATCTTGGCCTTGTCGGCTCCTATCTGACTTCCGCGGCGCAGCTCAATCTTGCCGTAGGCAGGGAGGTAATTCAGTGAAACGTCTTATTCTTTTTCTTATTCTTTTGGTGATTTTGTGTCCTCTCGCGGCGGGGTGCGGCCGCAAAGATAGTGATAAGTCGGGCGCTCCTCCTCCTGCTAAGGTGGAGAGAGAACAGGACTCCACAGGGTTTCAGGTGGATCACCCTGACCAGTTTCCGCTTGTGACCGTAGGTGAGAGGAAGGCTGCGCCAGAGCTGACCGTTACGGGGGTGGTGAGTCCCGATGTAGCCCGTACCGTCCCTGCCATATCCCTCGCCTCGGGCCGAGCGGTGGAGATCAAAGTTCGCCTTGGTGATACGGTAAAAAAAGGACAGCTCGTTATGAAGGTCAAGAGTAACGACGTCTCCGACGTGTACTCCGACTACCGACAGGCTGCGGCGGATCAGGCACTGGCGAAGACCCAGCTTGAACGCGCAAATGTCCTCTATGAAAAAGGAGCCATTCCAAAGAAAGATCTGGAAGTGGCGGTTGACGTGGACGTCAAGGCCCAGATTGTCTGTCAGTCCGCGAGGGAGAAGCTTAAGAACTTAGGCGTTACGAACCTTGACGGTCATCCGGATGGGATCGTCAACGTGTATGCCCCGATATCGGGGGTCATTATTGAGCAGAATGTGACGACAGGCGCAGGAGTGAAGTCCCTCGATGCCTCCCCGAACCTTTTCACCGTGGCCAATCTTGACTACATCTGGATCGTGTGTGATGTGTACGAGAATGATCTCTCTTTCGTGCGTCTTGGTGAATACGCGGACGTTCGTCTTAATGCCTATCCAGACAAAATTTTTAAAGGACGTATAAGCAATATTGGACCGGTGCTCGACCCCGATATCCGTACCGCGAAGATCCGGCTGGAGATGCAAAACCCAGGTCTTATGAGGATCGGTATGTTTGCTACCGCCACTTTCTATGGCAGTGAAGAAGCGGTACAAGCCACGGTCCCGGCCACGGCTATCCTCCACTTGCAGGACCGGGATTGGGTTTATATTCCGGTGGAGGGAGGCAAATTCCGGCGTGTTGAGGTGAAGGCCGGGAAGATGCTCCCAGATAAGATGCAGGAAGTAGCGGGGATCAAGGGAGGGCAAAAAGTCGTCACGAACGCACTGGCGCTGCAGTCCACCGCGCAACAGTAAGGGGAGTCAAGATGATACGCGCTGTCGTCGATTTTGCATTAAACAGAAGATACATCGTGTTGGCTTTTGCTTTGTTGCTTTTTGTGACGGGCATATTTGCGTTCAAGCGTCTCCCTGTAGAGGCCTATCCTGACGTTGCCAATAATTATGCATGGGTCATCACGCAATGGCCGGGCCGGGCGGCAGAGGAGGTGGAACAGCAGATCACGGTCCCCATTGAAAACGCGATGAACGGTATTCCTCATATTACCCACCTCCGGTCCGTTTCGGTGGCAGGACTGTCTGTGGTGATTCTTGTCTTTGACGACGATTCGGATAACGTGTGGAATCGGCAAAGAGTCTTAGAGCGCATCTCCATAGCGAACCTTTCTCCGAGCCTCCAACCCGAGATTGGTCCTGATTTCAGCCCGGTGGGCCAAATATACTTCTACACCCTTAGGAGTACGAACCCTAGTTATGACGCCATGGAGTTGAAATCCCTGCAGGATTGGGTGCTGGTAAAACAGTTCAAGACAGTACCGAACGTGGTGGATGTATCGGTATTCGGCGGTCCTACCATGGAATACCAGGTGAGGGTTGATCCCGACAAACTCATCTCTTATGGTTTAAATATCGGCCAGGTGGAGCAGCAGCTTACGAATAACAACATGAATGCGGGAGGAAGCTTCATTGAGGCCGGCATGCAGCAGATTAATGTCCGTGTGGTCGGGTTGGTGCGCACCGTGCAGGACATCGAGGATACGGTTATTGCGGCCAAGAATGGCACGCCGGTCAGGGTGAAAGATATTGCTACCGTCTCTCAGGGCCCGAAGATACGGCTCGGTCAATTCGGCAGGGCGATCCATCGGGAGGATGGAAAGATAATAGATAACGGAGACGTCGTCTCCGGGATCATTCTCATGAGGAAGGGCGCGGAGTTCGACTCTACGCTTGAAGGTGTGCATAAGAAGGTGAAGGAGCTAAACGAGAAGATCCTTCCGCCTGGTGTGCAGGTGGTACCTTTCAATGACCGGAGCGATCTCGTTCACCACACGACCCAGACCGTCCTTAAGAACCTAACTGAAGGCTTCATCCTTGTGACGATCGTGCTCCTCATTTTCTTAGGCAGTCCGAGGGGCGCACTCATTGTCGCCCTTACGATCCCATTTTCCCTGTTATTTGCATCAATCTGTCTCAACCTCAGGAACATCCCCGCGAATCTGCTCTCTTTGGGCGCCCTTGATTTTGGCATGGTGGTAGACGGTGCGGTCGTGATGGTGGAAAACATAATCCGTCACCTGGGTTCAAAGGAGTCGACAGCCACCGTACCGGACAGGATAAGGGCTGCTGCACACGAAGTGCAAAGACCTGTCTTCTACGCCATTGCGATCATCATCAGCGGTTACCTTCCGGTCTTTACGCTTCAACACGTGGAGGGGCGTCTGTTCAAGCCCATGGCATGGACCGTGGGGTTTGCCCTTCTCGGCGCCATGATATTTTCCATCACCATCGCTCCGGTCCTGGTGAGTCTCATATTCCGCAAAGTGACCCCCGAGTGGCACAATCCGGTTGTCGTGTGGCTCACGAAGCACTACCGGACGGCCCTGACCTGGTCTATACATCATCGAGCAGTAATGGTAGCCATTTCGATGTTCATCTTGTGCGGCAGCATTTTCCTTGTGAAGAGCGGTGTGATCGGATCAGAGTTCCTGCCTCATCTCGATGAAGGCTCCATCTGGGTGCGCGGCACTCTTGCGCCAAGCACTGGACCGAGTGAAGGGATCAGGGTGGCGGACAAGGTTAGGGTGATACTCGCCTCCTTTCCCGAGGTCACAAGGACTACAAGCCAGGTAGGACGGCCTGATGACGGAATGGACTTTACCGGTTTTTTCAATACCGAGTACTGCGTGAACCTTAAGCCGAAAAACGAGTGGAGACCCGTATTTGACCAGGACAAGGAGAAACTGATCGCGGCCATGAACCGTGAGCTTCAAAAGATACCAGGCGCGATCTGGAATTTCTCCCAACCTATCCAGGACAACATGGAGGAGGCCGTGAGCGGAGTGAAGGGGCAGCTCGTCACGAAAATTTACGGCGACGATTTAAAAATTCTTGAGACCAAGGCAGAGGAAATCGTCGAAACCATGCGTCACATCAACGGCGTCCACGACCTTGGGATTTTCCGCGTAGTCGGTCAGCCGAACCTTAATTTCGAGGTGGACAGGGTGCAGGCGGCCCGCTACCAGATAAACGTCGCCGACGTGCAGGACGCTATTCAGACCGCAGTGGGAGGAGGAGCTATCACCCAGGTCTTAAAAGGCGAACAACGCTACGACCTCGTGATGCGTTACCAGTCGTCCTATCGTGATACGAAAGAAGCAATCGAGAGGGTGCGCCTCCTTGCACCTTCCGGGGAGAGGGTTTCGCTTGCTCAACTCTGCAAGGTGGAGACGAGAGACGGAGCCTCGCAAATCTACCGGGAAGGGAACAGGCGGTACATCGCGGTTAAATACAGCGTGCGGAGCCGCGATCTTGGGAGTACTGTCGAAGAAGCGATTGAAAATGTCGGCAGACATGTAAAGCTGCCTCAAGGCTACTATATCAACTGGATGGGTGAATATGAAAGCCAGAAGAGGGCGGAGAGGCGACTGCTTGTCGTTGTGCCGCTTACCATATGTCTCATATTCATAATAATTTACGGCGCCTTTGGTTCCGCCAAATGGGCGTTTCTTAACCTGATTAACGTGGTTGTGGCGCCTATCGGCGGTCTTATGGCGCTCCTTGTCACCGGTACTCATTTCAGCGTCTCTTCAGGGGTAGGGTTCCTTGCGCTCTTTGGGGTATCGGTCCAGATAGGGGTCATTATGGTGGAATACATAAACCAGTTGCGCGCAAGGGGGTATTCCGTCACGGAGGCGGCAATAGAAGGGGCGACACGTAGACTGCGCCCTATTATGATGACCATGCTGGTGGCCACCTTGGGCCTTCTTCCTGCAGCTATGTCCCACGCCATCGGGTCGGATTCCCAGCGACCCTTTGCCATCGTGATCGTGGGGGGGTTGATCGCAGATATGTTGATGAGTATTTTTCTGCTTCCCACGTTCTATGTTTGGTGGGCGAGGCCGACGGACCGTCTGCCCAGGGCCGAAGAGACGATGGATATCGAGCTTGTCGATTAGCGCGATCGCCTGCGGTGGAGGATTTGAAAAAGAGAATGCCGCCTTTCTGATTCTTTGGTTCGCCTTCACGCTGTTATTCTTTATATGCTAGGAATTCGTCCGTCTTAGCGTATGGATATAACCGCTCTCGGCGGTGGTTATATCCATACCGGGCGGCTTGTCCGGCGTCACGCTCTTCCGATGATGGGGGGCAACTTACGCAAAGGCCCGGACGGTAGCTGCATAAGGATATATGCGTCCAATAAAACCGGAAAACTTAGGCGGTATGAGAGAAAATCTCTTTCTGTTTATGACACAGTCATTGGGGCTACCCTTGCCATGTTGGCGCTTGTGTTTCTCATATACATCTTCCGAAAAAAATGAGACGAAAAGGATAGCGGAGAACATGCGTTTTGACTGATACGAAAAGAAATCGTATATTTTGAAGTGGAGTGTAAGATCCAATCTTGATACGGAGGTGTTGCGTGGCGGAAAACGTATTGGAAGAATTGAGAAACGGTGTGTACACTATTACCTTCAACAGGCCCGAAAAGAGGAACGCCCTGACCCTGGAGGTACTGGTATCTTTCTCCCAGGCGCTTAGAAACGCCCAGGAGAAAGGGGCCGCCGTCGTGGTTATAAGAGGGGCGGGGAGAACTTTTTCGGCAGGTGGTGATATAGCCCAGGTTAAGCAGAGTCCCGGGAGGATAGATTCCATGGCGGATGCGCTGCACAGAGCCATCATGCTCATAAGGAAAATGGACGCCATAGTTATTGCCGTCGTTGAAGGTCTCGCGGCAGGCGCCGGGGTGGGTCTTGCTCTGGCGTGTGACTTGTCAGTGGCGGAAAAAAAAGCGATCATGAATGTAGGGTATCGTAGGCTCGGCTTGACACCTGAAGGGGGCAACAGTTTTTTTCTTCCCAGGATGGTGGGAGCAAAGAAATTCAATGAATTGTACCTCTTCTCCCGCAACATCAACATGGATGAGGCCCTTGATCTTGGTTTGGTGAATTATGTATGGGACGAGACAGAACTTGAAGCCAATCTAGATGCTATGGTCAAAGAACTTATGGCCCTTCCGCTGGAGACTATCCCGCGGTTCAAAAATCTTGTGAATCATTCAGTTTACGGAGGATTGGAATTGCACCTCGACAGAGAGAGATTTTCCGTCTCCCAACTCGGCGGTAGTGACCAGTTTAAGGAGCGGCTAAATGAGATTGCCATGAGGCGACGGGAAGGTATCTAAGGTAGAGCTGATTTATTATAATTTGTGCGGAAAGCGCCTTACCGGGGGCCAATAAGAACGTTACGTATGCGTAATACAATACCTTCAATGTCGCGAACGGCTATATTACCTAAAAAAAGAGGAGATGGACCAGCTTTCGGGGCTACTGTCGTCCTCCTCTTTACGGTTTGCAGGAGTCGTTTGGGACTCTTGAGTATATATTGGTTATAGCTGACGCACTTGAAAGAGGCCCAATCATCCTTATTCGCCGGAACTAAGCTTGATTGAACGTTTCTGGGGCTGGCTCAAATCTCGGCGTAGCGTCCTAAATCTATTCGATTCATTTGACGATGTCCTTACAGACTGTTTGTTTTAAAGTACGGTGACTATATCATGCAAAGCATAGGCCGCGTTGACCTTATGAAAGAAAACGGCATGGACGATATTCTGAAAGCAAACGGTTTCATTGAATAATCCATACCCACAAAAAAGTGGGTAATTTACTATTATTCTTTGCCACCATATAATGTAATTCATGGAGGTTATTTAATTGATGCGTGATGTAGTACAAACGATTGGGAATTTGATTGACAAACAGAGCGTTTCTTTGATTAGTTCTGTTGACGGTGACGGATTCCCAAACACAAAAGCTATGGTGCCGCCGAGAAAGCGCGAGGGCATAAAATCTTTTTGGTTCACAACAAACACATCGTCAATGCGAGTAGCGCAATATCGCTCTAACCCAAAAGCCTGCATCTATTTCTTTGATAAAAGGTTTTTCCGTGGTGTTATGCTGAAAGGCGCAATGGAAGTCTTAGAGGACGCTGGGAGCAAGGAAATGATTTGGCAGGAAGGCGATACCATGTACTACTCAAAAGGTGTTACCGACCCTGATTATTGTGTTTTGAGATTTACAGCGCAGACGGGCAGATATTATACGAATTTCAGTTCAGAGGATTTCAAAATTGAATAGCACCAACATCATGCAGTATAAGCACTTTCGTCTGTTCTTTTTGGCAAAAAACAGCCCATGCTCGGCAAAGCAAAGGTGGTTTTTTAATGAATAAGGTGTCAACTCGACACCAACTCCTCAGCAAGTATTACCCTTGAGTAACTTGTCTTGAAATGTTTCCGTGCTGTCATGATTGAAAAACACTTCGATGATGAATGTCGGTACCAGAAGTCTCGACAGTTTCCGCCTAAATAAGGATGGCAAGGCGATACTGGCTGACGTGGCGATGATTGGAGAAAAATATGATCATTCGGGATTTACCCGGTATTTTTCAGATAGAACTTTATGTCTCTCAATGCTCCAGGCTTAATTGTTACATCAGCTCTGCCCAGTATGTCCGTCTTCATGTATTTTAATTGGGTAAGCCACAGGGGGTCGTCTACCTCCACAAATAAGGTGTATCCGTCTATCCTCACGGGTCTAGCGTGGGCTAAAATTCGCTCTCCCACCAGATCGCTCCACAGGTGAAAAACCTTATATGCATCAAGGTCACCGGTAAGTCGGTATTTTTTCAGTACCTTTTCTACCACGCCCCGTACTGTGTAAAAGGCCATGGGTCAGGTCTCTATTCTGGGAAAGATGGGCGCTATTTTATCAATGAGGCCGGTATCGCCGGAGCGGTAGAAGATTTTTTCCTCGTCGAAGACAGCGGTCTCTATGGATTTTTCTATGCCGAGTGCTTTCCATATAAGATTCGATTTTTCGGGCATAAACGGGTAAAGAAGCATAGCGGCCACTCTCAGGCTGTTCCAGATGTTGTAAAGTACCGTCCTGATCCGCACGTCATTTTCCTTTGCGAGTCTCCAGGGAGCCTCTGCATCGATATACTTATTAAGAATGGAAATAATCTCGAAGGCATCGGCAAGGGCCTTGTGGTACGCGAAAACCTCCATGTCTCTTTGATACTCTTCAACAAGGTTTCTTACCTGTTCCTCAACGTATTCGTCCATGCCGCCCTTTTTCTCAGGCGCCTCTATTTTGCCTTTCAGGAATTTCCCCATCATGGTGACACTTCTGCTTGTGAGGTTGCCAACATCGTTGGCAAGGTCTCCGTTGATTCTGTGAACCATGGCGCTTTTTGAGAAATCCCCGTCAAGGCCGAAGGGCACTTCCCTGAAAAGGAAAAACCTGAACTGGTCTACCCCGTACTCTCGTACCACATCATTGGGATCGACCACATTGCCGAGAGATTTTGACATTTTTTGACCCTCTATGGTCCACCATCCGTGAGCAAATACCCTCTTGGGCGGCTCCAAACCCAGGGACATGAGGAAGCTTGGCCAGTATACGGTATGGAACCTCAGTATGTCTTTGCCCATGAGATGGATGTTGCATGGCCAGAACTGCGTGAACAAGTCGGGGTCGTCGAGAAATCCTATGCCGGATATATAGTTGGCGAGGGCGTCGAACCAGACGTAGATGACGTGGTCCTGATTCGTAGGCGTAGGTATGCCCCAGCGGAAACTGGTCCTGCTTACACTCAGATCTCTGAGACCTCCTTTTACAAAACTAAGGACCTCATTGTATCGTACCTCGGGCAAAACAAAATCCTTGTGCAATTCGAGAAGGGCGAGGAGGCGTTCTTGGTAGCCTGAAAGGTTGAAGAAATAACTTTCTTCCTTCAATTTTTCCGGCGGTCTGCCGCAGTCCGGGCAAGCGCCTTCTTTCAACTGGAGCTCAGTGAAGTAGCTTTCGCAGTGCACACAGTACCAATCTTCGTAGGCGCCGAGATATATGTCTCCTTTCTCATACGTCTTCTGGAATATATATTGAACCACCCTCTTATGCCTTTCTTCGGTGGTCCTTATATGGCTGCTGTTGGTGACATTAAGGGTTTTCCATAGATCGGTAAATCTTTGGACCATCCTGTCGGCCAACTCGCTGGGGTGAATTCCCTGATTGGACGCTGCTTTCTCCACTTTCTGGCCATGTTCGTCGGTCCCTGTGAGGAAGTAGACATTGTAACCGCACAAGCGTTTGTACCGCGCAATAATATCCGCCGCGATGGTAGTGTAAGCGTGCCCGATATGAGGTACATCGTTGATGTAATATATAGGGGTTGTTACGTAATAATTTTTACTCATCATTTTCTCCAATTCCAGTAGTAATGCCTATTCGTGACCGTATTGCACACCGGGGAGCGGTAGCCTGACGGTCCTATTACGTATTATTAGTAACCAACGATTAGCGACCGCCTCTCTTCACTTTTTTGGCTGTTGCCGTTGACTGTCGCCTCCTGCAGATTGGTCCGGTTTTATTATGTCCTTTGCGGTCAGAATCACTTCTTTTCCGCCGTCCAGTTCAACCGTAAAGGTGGAGTTCAAGGTGTTGTGCTTTATCACTTTGCCTTCCCCCTGCGCCACGGTTACCCTCTTTCCGAGCTTGGGGAAGTTTTTCTTGTAGCCAACGTACATTTCATATTCATAAGAGAGACAACACATAAGCCTTCCACAGATTCCTGATATTTTATTCGGATTCAGGGCGAGACCTTGTTCCTTTACCATCTTTATGGAGACTATGGAAAAATTGCTGAGAAATTTTCTGCAGCAGCACACATTCCCGCAGTTACCGAGGCCGCCGATAATCTTTGCCTCATCTCTGACGCCTACCTGCCTCAATTCTATCCTGATCTTGAATTCCTTTGCGAGTTCTTTTACCAGTTCTCTGAAATCTACCCTGTTTTCAGACACAAAGTAGAAAAGGAGCTTCGTTCCGCCGAAAAGATACTCTGCCCACAGGAGCTTCATGGGGAGATTCATATCTTTGATCTTCTGTTTGCAGAGGGTGAATGCGTAATTCTCCTTTTCTTTTAAAGAAAAGTACTGGGCTACCTCGGTATCCGTCGCCTTTGCCGTGATTTTTTTCAATCCTTCCTTAGATGAATCGACCGGTTCGGTAACAACCAGCGCAAGGCAATGGCCTTTCTCAAGGTCGGCTTTCACGTGATCTCCGATTTTCACATCGTCAGGAACCTGTACCTCAATCACACCTGTCAGCCTGTCGATCTTTATATAGCAACTCTTCATGACTACCTCATTATATGGAGCAACATATTTTCAAAAAGCAACCACTTGTTAATATTATACCTCATATTGAACATGGTTTCCTGTATCTTTTTGATGGAGCGTTCTATCCACGGCAGATCGGCCGTCTCATGGTCCATCAGGTCTCTCAGGTCCGAGTTTATAATTTGAGCAGAACCTCTTTCGTGGGCCGCGAGATAGAGATCGCGGAAAAAGGAAAGGAGGAAGGAAAGGTAGAGGTTAAGGCCCCTATTGTTTTTGGATAGCCGCTCCGATATGGCGGTTGATTCGACGAAGCTTCTCTTTTTTCCCGTAATCAGTTCGCCCAGTTTGCGTCTGAGGAGGAGGTTGTCGTCTTCCGTCCAGAAGAGGCCCAGACCTATGCTTCCGTATGATTGGGAGGAGATCAACCTGGCCTTTTCTTTCTCCATCCGGAGCACATTCGCGAAGTACTCTTCAACGTCACTCTGATTGAGGGGGCTGAATGGCACCCGGACACAGCGGGACCTTATAGTCAGGAGGATGTCCTTTTCCGAAGAGGATATGAGGAAAAATACGTTGTTGGGTGGTGGCTCCTCAAGTGTCTTCAGGAGGGCATTTGTCGCTTCCGGGGTCATTGTGTCAGCCCCGTCTATCACAATAGCTCTCACTTTTGCTTCGTATGGCTGTTCGCTCACTTCCTTGCTTATCATTCTCGACTGGCTGATCCCTATAGATTCGACGCCTTCAACAATCATAAGGTCGGGATGAGAACCATGTTCAAGTTTGATGCAGGGACGGCAATTGTCGCATCCCGTACCTTTTTCGCACATCATATGTTTTATGAATTCAATGGCGAATTTTCGCTTTCCTATGCCTTCCTGCCCGGTGAAAAGAAATGCGTGGGGCAGACGTTCTTTCGCAAGAAGCGACCGGAGCAGCTTTTTTTGCCAGGTGTGGCCGATGACGCTATCGAATCCCATAATTGTTGATCAGTGTTTCAACTTTTTGCCTGATGATGTCCTGTATCGCGGACTGTTCCAAGCCGCCGTTCACCACGAGGAATCTCCCGGGATCCTCCTTCGACAGTTTCAAATATGCGTCCCTTATCTTTTGATGGAAAGAAAGGGCCTCCTTTTCAAAACGATCCATAGTGGCGTGCAGAGCTTTTCTCGTGAGTCCGGTTTCAACGTCCACATCAAGGAGAATCGTCAGGTTAGGTCTGATGCCTTTGGTGACAAGTCTGTTCAGGGTTTCGATGATACCCAGGTCAATACTTCGTCCGTAACCCTGATACGCATATGTGGCATCCACGAACCTGTCGCACAGCACTATCTTTTGCTCTTGGAGGGCAGGAAGAATTACTTCATCCACGTGTTGCGCTCTCATGGCCATAAACACAAGAAGTTCGGAAAAAGGGAAAATATTCATGTCCCTTTGAAGGAGTACCTTCCGTAATGCCTCCCCCAGAGGCGAGCCGCCTGGCTCTCTGGTCCGTACCACGGTATGCCCTTTCGACACAAGATAATTATTTAGAAGCTCAGCCTGCGTTGACTTGCCGCTTCCCTCTATACCTTCGAATGCAATTAACATACTGGGCCTACTTAACTCTTTCCATGTACTGCCCTGTTCTCGTATCAATCTTGACTGTCTCGCCCTGCTCCACAAAGAGAGGGACCTGGATCGTATACCCCGTTTCGAGCATGGCCGGCTTTGTGGCGTTCTGCGCTGTGTCTCCTCTGATGCCTGGCTCGGTCTGAGTGATGGCAAGAGTGACAAAATTGGGTACCTCCACCCCTATTGTCTTTCCCTGGTATATGAGTACCTGTATGACGAGTCCTTCTTTGAGGTAATACCTCGCATCTCCCAACTGTTTTTCGTCGATGAACATCTGATCATAAGTATTCTGATCCATGAAGTAATAGTTGCTGCTTTCTTTGTAGAGAAACTGCATTTCTCTTTCCTCAAGTTCCGGGACGTCGGCTTTGTCTCCCGAGCGGTAAGTCCGGTCAAGCACATTTCCCGAAACAAGACTCTTGAGTCTTGTCCTGACAAACGCGCCTCCTTTCCCAGGTTTGACGTGCTGGAACTCGACTATGACGAAGGGCTCATTCTCTACCAGAATTCTCAAGCCTTTTCTAAACTCCGATGTGGAAACTACCATCATTTCCTCCTCAATTGATTTTCGATGAGATTCAGGAGAACTACCGACAACTCTCCACCGTGCGCCGCCCTGCCGCTTTTACGACCTCACGCTCAGCATATCTTTTCGAATATGAGTAAGAACCGTAGTTCTATTCTCTTCTATAAGTACCATATCCTCAAGCCTTACGCCACCCAAATGAGGTATATATATTCCCGGCTCAATGGTCAAAACCATGTTCGGCTCAATGAGACTTTCCGACATATAGTTGACGGCCGGGGCTTCGTGAACCGCTACCCCGACTCCGTGTCCGACTCCGTGCCTGAAAAAATCACCATAGCCCTTCCGGTCAATGAAGCCCCTGACTATCATATCAAGCTCCTTTGCCGGCATGCCTGCTCTGATGCTATCCAAGCCGAGGTCTTTTGCCTCTCTTACTATGGAATATATCTTATCAATCTTACCATTTACTTTGCCCAAGGTTATGGTACATGTCTCATCGCTGCAATAGCTGTCCACCTGGGCTCCGAAGTCGATTATTACCGCCTCCCCGTCCTTAAGCTCCCTGTCGGTGGGTTCTGCATGGGGCAGGGCCGCCCGTGGCCCGGATGCAACGATTGTGTTAAAAGACGGACAATCGGCTCCAAGCCGCTTCATGGTGTACTCCAACTCGTTGGCGATCTCCTTTTCAGTCCTCCCGGGCTTTATTCTCTCATAGACCTCAGTAAAGGCATCAGTTGAGATCCGTATCGCCTTCTTTATCGTCTCAATCTCTTCCGGGTCTTTAATGGCTCTTATCGTCTCAATCTTGTTTAGGGGCACGAGTTCCACATTCCCCAGAGTCTCAGTCCACCGTGCGTACATATCATAAGTAGTATGGGCGCTGTCAAAACCCATTTTACGGATGCCGTACTTGTCGCATAATCTTGGGAGGGAGTTGATCTTCTGCTGCACTTCAAGGACCTGGATACCTTTTGTCACCTCCATGGCGTGGGTAATGTACCGGAAATCGGTAAGCAGCAGAACATCCTCGTGTGTCACCAGAAGAGAACCCTCGGAACCCCTGAACCCCGTAAGATAAAATATATTATCCATGCCCTTCAGGATACAGGCATCAAGGCCCGCTTCGTCGATTATCTGTGCTACCAGGCCTATTCTCTTATCTCTCATCGCCTGTCACTGCTTTTTTTCAGTAACCGTTTTAAAATAGACCCTTTTTGTTTTCCTTTAAGATCTTTTTTGAGGGACCCAAGCCTCATTTTGTAGAAGCTGTTCCCGGGATCCTTCCGTGTCAGTTTCTCGTAAATCTCTATT
Organism: Syntrophobacterales bacterium; assembly: GCA_031274925.1. Classification (NCBI taxonomy): domain Bacteria; kingdom Pseudomonadati; phylum Thermodesulfobacteriota; class Syntrophobacteria; order Syntrophobacterales; species Syntrophobacterales bacterium. The sequence continues at coordinate 31,324 of JAISPL010000036.1, forward strand.
GCTTTTTCGATACACCCCTGATCAAGATAGATATCCGCAAGAGTCGCTGTTATGATCTTTTTATCATCCATCATAATGGGATAGTTAAATGAATCTTATTTGAAAAATCAAGTTAAATTGTTACCATAGTCTCTATACGCGTGGGGAGCTTGGCCGGTAAGCGTCTTTGCCGGGGGTGGCAGGGGGCGGCAAGAGGCGGCACAGACGACTGACTCGAGAGGCAAGAGGTACGGGGGATTCAAGGCGGCAGGAAGAACCCTGGTGTGGATATGCTTCACAGCCTATTTTGCCGCAAATCTCATAAGCAGCAGCCTTTTCTCTTTTTTGCTGCGAGGTTCTTTTACCTGAGCCAGAACGGTGACCAGATCCTGAAATGCAGGGTTTTCTCGCAGAAGCGATTGCACCATCTTCGATTCACTTATTATGAAGCCGTCGGGGAATTCCTTCCGGAATTTTGCCACATCCTCGACACCGCCCAGAGTTCTCAGGCGGCCCCTGTTCAAATAGAAGATGAGAGAGGAATCTCCGCCGGGGAAAAGAGCTAACCTGCTATCGGGAATCCCTTTCAGCTCAGCCGCTGCCTCACGGCAAAACACACGGAACGTACGCATTTCCTCCATGGCCGCCATACCTCCGGTGAAACTCCAAAGCTCTACGCCGAAGACGAGAAGAAAGAGGAGTATGAGGCCATGAAGGCGCCTTCTTTTTTTCAAAAGGAAGATGGCTGATAGGCTCCCGATTATCGCCAGAATACCCACTAAGATTTGAGCGAGATGGTGAGGCATCTCTTTAATGAAATAACTGCAGAGCAGAGCCATACCTGCAAGGCTTGGTAATGCTGCAGTGGCGAGAGCCGCCGCATTCATGGTGCGCGAGCTGTCCTGAACCGGTCTTGCCAGCCAGTCCGTCAGGGCTTTTCCCGTGATCAATGCAAGGGCTGGTACAAGAGGCAGGATGTAGTAGCTTCTCCGCGAACCAGAAGCGGTAAAGAAAAGAAATATCGCGAGTCCCGCGAGAGGTGTCCACCAGTTAGCCCGGTTAGCCAGCCACTCTTTAGCATGCCACAAGGCTCCGATAAGCAAAAGTGTCCAGGGCAGGAAGAACAGAAGGGTATATTTCAGATATACATAAGGGGGTTCTACGTGGTCGAAAGGTCTGAAGAAGCGAAGGAAATTTTCTCTCCACATAAGTTCCACGGATTGCCACGATCCAGTTATGATTACAGGCGCGAGGAGTAAAGCGGCAAACAACAAGAGGGACGCCAGTATGGAGATCAGACCCTGCCAGGATATTATCCATTTGAAATGGATGAGAAATGCTCTCGGCACATTCTGGAAGGAGGGCTTACGCGTGGCAAAGGGAGTAAGGAGCATGACCAGGCTGTAGAATCCGATGACCGAAAAACCGACGGCAGGCGCTACCGGTCCCTTGAGGAATGCTGAAACTGCCCCAAAACAATAAAGGAGGATGAGTTTTGTAAGTTTCCCGTCCACACCGCCCGTCACGAATGCCCATAGCATGAGCCATATGCTCAATACGTTTAGAAGCTCGGCGGAAGCGGTCTTTGACCAAAGGATGTACATAATTGATGTGAGAAGGAGTCCTCCAGACAGCACCGCAGTTCTGGTATCGAAAAGCCTCCTCCCTATGGAGAAGGTAACCAGTACTGCCGCGACCCCGGCAAAGGCACTTGGAAGGCGCGAGACTGCCTCTGTGACTCCTCCTGGGGAAGCAAAAAGAGCTATTATCCAATAGCTTAGCAGGGGTTTATCGAAATAAACCTCACCGTTGATGGTGGGGAGGAAGTAGTTCCCGGTGGAGAGCATTTCCCTGACAATCACCGCCCATCGCCCTTCAGACCCCCAGAGCGATCTCACAGAGAGGCCGGAAAGCAAGAGAATTGCGCCTGCCATTGCCACAAGAATAAAAAAGACCCAATCGCGGCTCGACCAAGGTCTTATGGGCGCGATAAGGGAATTAGGCTGCTCTGTCTTCATGGAATGTGGGAAAATATAAGAGCATGTTCCTATAAGAGTCAAGGGAAAAGTACCGGGTATAATGCAGAGGCCAGGTTTTAAGTAAAGCCAATGTTGCCTTTCTCTTTATTCCGGAGGACATAGAAAAAGGATACTGTTGATTTTTCAATACCCTGCATGGTATCTTTCATAATTAATATATGTTGTCCAAAAGACAAAAATTTAAGCGCTTAATGTTATCTCAAATTCGCTGAAAGAGGGAAAGCCATGAAACAGTTTAAAGTGCTTGTCACTGATAACATCGCTCAGGAAGGTGTCGACATTCTGGAACAGGACGGCGATATTGACATTGATATGCAGGTCGGAATAAAGAATGATGAGCTCAAGAAGATCGTGGGAGAATACGACGCGATCATTACGAGAAGCGGCACTACGGTAACAGGCGATCTCCTGGCAAACCCAGGGAAATTAAAGATCATAGGGCGGGCCGGAGTCGGAGTGGACAATATAGATATCGAGACGGCAAGCAAGAAAGGGATTATTGTGATAAACGCCCCGACCGGAAATACCCTTGCGGCCACGGAGCTTACCCTTGGGATAATGCTTTCCGCAACCCGCAAAATACCTTTGGCGAACGATTCACTGAAGGCGGGAAAATGGGACAGGAAGAGATTTATGGGGATTGAACTCTTCAATAAAACCTTGGGAATAGTAGGTTTAGGCAGGATAGGGACCAATGTGGCTGTAAGGGCGAGAAGTTTCGGTATGAAGATTGTTGCCTACGACCCTTATATAAAGAAGAGTAAGGCCGAAGCCGTGGGCGCCGTTCTTCGTGACAGTCTTGTCGATCTCCTGAAGGAAGCGGATATCGTAACGTTCCATACGCCTCTTACGTCTGCCACAAGGAATATGATTACCGCAAAAGAGATCTCCATAATGAAAGATGGTGTAATTTTTGTCAACTGCGCCAGAGGCGGAATTGTAAACGAAAACGATCTTTATGACGGACTGGTATCGGGTAAGATACTTGCGGCAGGGGTTGATGTCTTTGAGCACGAGCCTCCCCGCAATAATAAGTTCCTTGAGCTTGAGAATGTGATCGTAACACCACATATAGGCGCCAATACGAAGGAGGGGCAGAAAGCCGTTTCTGTTATCATCGCAGAACAGGTGGCCAATGCTCTCCACGAAAGACCATATCTCAACGGTGTGAATATTCCATTCATGCAGTCCCTTCTTCCCGACCATGCCCGGCTCTATTTTAAGCTCGTTGAGAAGATGGGCAGGCTTGCCGCTCAAATAGTGAAAGGCAGACCGGAAGAGATTAAGGTTGTGATGGTGGGAAAAAACTTCGAGGAAGACCTTTGTGAGAGAAAATTTGACGTGCCTTTCAGCTACCAGCCTTTCACTATCGGCGCCTTAAAAGGCTTCCTTGACGTGAGCCTCAAGGAGTCGGTCACCTTTGTCAATGCCCCGTACCTTGCGAAGGATAGGGGTATCGTCGTGGTTGAGGCCAAAACGGATCAGTATGACACGTTCAATGACCTCGTACTCTTTGTTCTGAAGACGGATGAGGAAGAGATAAGCATCGCGGGAACCGTTTTTGCCGACAAATTGGGGAGGATCGTACTTCTGAATCGTTTCCACTTAGATATGGTGCCTGAAGGGACCTTTCTTGAATGCAGGATTATCGACCGGCCCGGTATCATAGGCAGAGTGGGGACAATCCTCGGAAGCCACGGTATAAACATAGCAGGATTATGTGTTTCGCGTCCCATAAGCGGAGAAGAGGTCGCCTTTGTATCAGTCGACAGTCCAATCGACAATGACGTCCTTGAGGATATCCGGACGATCGACGGAATGATCGAAACTAAAGTAATTGACCTTTAAAGATGGTCGTTAAGCCGTTAGCTGATAGCTAAGTCAAAAGCTAAGGATGTAATTTGCACGGCCGACGGATTATTTCCGTATTGATTTTATCTTTTGCAAATTGCAGAAAAACGTTGCGTAGTGACGTCCCCGGTGTTTTGACTGCTCTGGCGAATAACGGCGGCCAGAACGCCTCTTTTCAATTAAATATTTAAAAACAGGCGGTTTTCTGATAAAATTTATCTATGCCATGGGCGAAAAAGAAATCACCGTGCAAAGCAAAAGAGTCCAATATCTTCTTTGAACTAAAGGAAAAATCGAAAGCCAAGAATCCTAATACCCGAAACTTCGCGTTTGTCTGTTTTATCCTCGTTTTTACCGGAATAATAGTTATCAACAGCAAGAGCACTGTGAAGACTATTTCTTGCAGCGAACCCAAGGAGCTGATGTACAAGGGGAAAATAAGCGACATGGTCATTTACCATCGACACAATTCAGGGCGACTTTGCGCTCGGTAGAGGGTGAATAGTTGCGCACCCTCATAAAAGGAGACGAGCAAGTCCGAGTGAGAAGATGAACAGGACAAATATAGAAAAGAGACAGGTTGACCTTATCAGGGAGTCGATTTGTGTTTTTGCCAAAGCGGAGGAATGCAGAGATCTTTTCAAACACGGAGACCTCTCTTTTTCAACTGTCGAGGATTTTGTTGACGATAGAGGAAAGAGCTGTCTTTTCAGATTGAAGGAGATGTGCCATGACCTTTTCAGGAATTCCACCGAGGCGAGCTATAAGGAAAAACTCTACGATATAACGGTCGGATACGTCTTTCACGAGGCCATGAAGCTCCGAGAGAACCTTTATCAGATCGAATATTATAAACCGAAGCAGGACATGGATTCCGAAAAACTGACGAGCCTCGAAAAGAAAATCGTCCATGAGATCGAAATTCTCATAAATAAAGCGGAGAGGAGAACGAAAGAAGGCCTGAAGGAAATAAAGATCCTGTCGGGGGAACTAGTGGAACAGTTGAAGGATATAATAAGGCTTTACAAGGCCAACTATCTGGTGCCTCGATTTATCTTCGAGAACGAAAAAATGCTCGTCAGAATATTCGGAAAAAGAGGTTTTGAACGGCTTCTCAATGATATGTACAGGGACGGGCGATCACTCCTGATGTTCAAGGCGGCCCAGAGCTACCTTGAGAGCGAATACTACCAGGCGGCCCGCAGGCTGTTTCAGAAAGTCAGCCGCCTTGACAAAGACAATGAGCTGGCTTTCTTTTTATTCATGTACGCATCGGCTTTCCATTTTTTTTTCAAGAACCGGCTTTCGAAGGCCAAATCGTACGCAGAGAAGGCTTTGACCGTTTCCGGTGCTGCCGGCGATATGGAGTTCTACAGAAAATCACTAAACGGTCTGATCCGGGAGCTTTCAGGGGAAAGGAAATGAAAGGAGCATCACTGCGAGAGGAGGGTATAGATGCCCATTTTTGAATATAAATGCGAAAACTGCGGAAATGAATTTGAGCTTATCGTCTTCAAAGACGACACACCAGAATGTCCGTCATGCGGAGATAAGGAGCCGGTAAAAAAAATGTCTACTTTTGGATTTTCAGTTGGATACAAGTACAAATCATCTTCGGAAAATTCAGGATCAGGATGCGCAGGTTGCAGCTCGTCAAATTGTTCATCGTGTTCGTAGCGGCGCAGCCCTTCTGGCGAGGCGGTTTTGCAATTCCTGCTTTCCGAAAGAAGCCGGTGTTGTTGCAGTGACTCTTGTCCATAAAGTCAAAAAGATAATTGAGAAAGAGAAGCTTATTGAGCCTGGAGAACGGGTGCTTGTCGGCTTGTCGGGTGGAATAGATTCTACCGTCATGCTCTATCTGTTATTCCGCATAAGTGAGGACCTATCGTTCGATCTCGGCGTAGCCCACATCAATCATCTCCTGCGAGGGGAGGAGTCTGAAAGGGACGAGGAATTTGTGAGAAACCTTGCCGAGAGTCTCTCTTTGGCCTGTCATGTCGGAAGGATTGATGTGAAAAGGGAGGCAGGGGAAGCGGGTAAGTCTCTACAGCATGCGGGCAGAGACGCGAGATACGGGTTTTTCAGGGAGACGGCCGCAGAACAGGGCTATCAAAAGATTGCTGTCGCCCATACCCTTGACGACCAGGTGGAGACATTCGTTATGAGAATGCTAAAGGGTACCGGACTTAGGGGACTTTCAGCGATCCCGGTCAAGAGAGACAATATAGTCAGGCCTCTTCTCACAGCGACAAGGGCGCAGATAGAAGAGTATGGGCGCATGTATAATGTCTCTTTCGTTCACGATTCCTCAAACGAAAAGACGGTCTATGAAAGAAATTTCGTAAGAAAACGGATAATCCCTTTGATGGAAGAGTTGAATCCAGCGTTCAGGGAGAAGGTTTCTTTCCTCCTTAATGATCTTATCGCAGTGAATCGGATGTTCGACGCGAGAGCACATGATTTTATGAAGACCCGTATTTCGTGGGACGATGAAACCGCTTCCCTGGGGGTGGAGGCTCTGAAAGGACTTGATGAAGAGACAAGATTCAGAGTGATGGCGCACCTCCTTGATCAACTGGAGCCGGGATTTATCGCCTTGCGAGAGCATATGCGCCAGATAAATAACGTCCTAATGGGTCTGGGACCCAATTTGGCAGCAGAACTGCCCCATGGCTTTAGGGTAAAGAAGACTTACGATAGGCTGACAATCACCAAATTGAACCCTCAGTCACCTTCGATGGACATCCTCCCTGTGATGGAGGGTTCGAACAGACTGGATCCGTTCAATATTACCCTCATGATAGAATCTTTGAGGGAATTAGGCGAGACCCCGCTCGTATTTCTCGACCCTCTCACCGTCCTTTTCGATGAGGATAAACTTGGGATGTTGAAGGTGAGGTCCTTTCGTGAAGGGGACAGATTTGTCCCCTTAGGCATGAAAGCGTTGGTCAAACTGAAAGATTTCTTCATCTCCCAAAAGATTCCCCGGGAGAAGAGAAGGCATATCCCTCTCCTTCTATCGGACGATCACATAATATGGGTCGTAGGCCACAGGATGGACGACCGATTTAAGGTGACGGGGGATACCTTACGTAAAATAAGGATTCACGCGGACCCTATTTTATCGTCCTGATCTTATATTCAGGAAGGAATTTTCCTGATGCACCGGTTTTGTCTGTTAACCTCGTACATATTTTGATTGACAACGCAGCACGTGATGTTGTAGAGAATATCGCTAAGAATTTTGACCGGAAGTTGTGATTGATGGCCAGAGGCGGTTCCGTGGTATACACCACCGTTTAGCGACGGCGCACTAAGCGCCGGACAGTGGTTTCCGGACCAGACCTGCATTGAAGGTGTTTTCGGCGTGTCCGTCTCACCGATGCAGAGTATCTGGTTACATGATTCTGACGGTTGGTAGAAAGTTATCCGAAAATGATGTGAGAAATACGGCCCGATAAATCTATGAGCTTAAGGAGAGGCGGGAATATGCAGCACGAAAAGCCGGGGATAGACAATACCGAGGCTACAATTGAAGCTGCCCTCCAGTGCGGAAAGGCGTACGGGATCAGGAATATTGTGATTGCATCGACCACGGGATTCAGCGCTTTGGCCATTCGTGACAAAGCCGCAGCCGAGGAGTTTGATATTACGGTGGTAACTCACAATACGGGCTTCGGCGAAGAAGGCAACCAGACTTTCCCTCCTGAAATCAAAGAAGTGTTGTCGAAATCTGGCATAAAGGTGCTGACTGGAACGATGGTGCTGAGGAACTTGGGGACTGCGATCCGTGGATTGACGGGATATTCTGAGCAGGACCTCATTGCAAATACTCTCCGCATGTTTTCCCAAGGAATAAAGGTCTGCGTGGAAATCGTCGCCATGGCGGCGGATGGAGGATTCATACCTTTCGATGACGTCATAGCCGTAGCAGGAACGGGGAAGGGAGCCGACACTGCATGTATCATAAAGGCGAACTCTTCGAACCGATTTTTTCACATCAAGGTCAAGGAAATAATTATTAAACCAAGGGAGTTCTAATATGCTATCAAAAAGAGCCCAGGCGTTAAAACCGTCACCGACCCTCGCAATTTCAGCCAAGGAAAAGACCTTGAAAGCGCAGGGGATAGATATTGCGGGATTTGGAGCAGGCGAACCTGATTTCGATACCCCAGAACATATCAAGAAAGCTGCGATTGATGCGATCAACGAAGGATTTACCAAGTATACCCCGGTGGGTGGTATTGATACTCTGAAAGACGCGATTATCGAAAAGTTCAGAAAAGATAACGGCCTTGAATATGAGCGAGGAGAGATTCTTGTTTCATGCGGAGGGAAACATTCCCTCTTTAACCTTTTCCAGGCGATTTTTGAAGAAGGTGATGAAGTGTTGATACCTTCCCCCTACTGGGTTTCCTACCCTCCCATGGTAGAGCTCGCAGGGGCGAAACCAGTCATCATGGAGACTCAGGAGAACGAAGACTATCAGATCACCGTTGATTTACTGAAGCGACACCTGACGGCTAAGACGAAAGCTATAGTCCTGAACTATCCCTCGAACCCTGTAGGGTCCGTATATTCTCTCAAAAACCTTGAAGAGATAGGAAGGATGGCGGTGGAGAGAGGTTTCTACATCATATCGGATGAGATTTACGAAAAGCTGACCTATGATGAATATACCCATACGAGCATTGCTTCTCTCGACAAGGCTTTCAAAGAGAAGACTATCATCGCCCACGGAGTCTCGAAGACGTACTCAATGACGGGGTGGCGTATTGGTTTTACTGCCGGACCCGTTGAAGTGATCGGAGCCATGTCGAACATACAGAGTCAGAGCACATCTAATCCCACTTCCATTTCTCAGAAAGCGGTAATAGCAGCTCTCGCTGGTCCTCAGGAGAGCATTGCCATGATGCTCGAACAATTCAAGAAGAGGAGAGATTTCCTAGTATCAAGTTTTGTCGGCATTGAAGGTATTACCTGCTATAATCCCAAGGGGGCTTTTTACGTCTTTCCTAATTTCACCTCAGTCTTGGGTAGGACATACAAGGGAAAGAAGATAGATACATCCACGGCCCTTACCGGCCTTCTCCTTGAGGAATTTCACACTGCGGTGGTGCCCGGCATCGAATTTGGGAAAGAAGGTTACCTGAGACTCTCCTTTGCCACCTCTATGGAAGTGATCAAAAAGGGGTTCGACCGGATAAAGAAAGCAATAGGCTCCTTGGAGTAAAGTCCTGCGGACAAAAGGCGCCGGACATCCAAGGATCCGTCAGTCCGCTCTGCCCCTGCTTAGGATAACTTTTTGTTGGTCTTTATGTATTCAAAGTAGTCGGAAAGGATCTTTCCGTGGTCAAATACAATGGGGTCGGGCAGACTCTCTTTCCTGAATACCTTCGCCCGTTTCGCGTCGTCCGCGCCTTCCAGGGTACCTTCCCCATCGCCAATGAAGACCACTGTGACGGTGTGAAAACGAGGGTCGCGATCAGGCTTGGAATAGACATGGAACTGCTCGGTCAGTGTCACATTCAGGGATGTCTCTTCCTTTGCCTCCCTGGATGCGGCTTCTTCCACGGATTCGCCAATCTCCACAAACCCCCCAGGCAGCGCCCATCCCTTCGGATGGTGCTTACGCTCAATAAGAACGATGCCATCCCGATACCTGATGATAATATCAACTGTGAGTAGTGGGGTTTTTATCTCACCCATAGGCGTACTCCTTATCTATTTCGTGCCCCCAATCAGTTCGGGGCAGGAACCGGGGAATTGAGACGCTTAGCATAAATCACCTAAGAATATTCCCGGTCCCATCAAACACAGGGCCTTTCTCAGGCGCATTTCACAGCGTATTTTATGTTGGAATTGCTACCGGACCCTTTACAATTCTATACCATCTATGATAAGCATCTTTCAACCATGGAGTTCGACTGCATCATCGACAGCCATACCCACTGGGGTCCCTCCCTGACCCTCGGGACGGAAGTGACTACACAGGAACTAAGGAAACAGCAGGAAGATTCCGGCGTATCTCATGTAGTGATAATACCTTTTCCTTCTACGGCTATTGCCGGCAATGATATAAATATCGATGTGTTTTGCGAGGCGGAGCGCCGGGAAGGGTTCATACCGTATCATTACATAAGGGAGAACTACGATGCCGCAGGTTTTGAACCCGTACCCGAAGGTTATTTTGGCGGTAAATGGCACTGGATGAGGGGATGGCAGGATTCTGCTTCAAATTATGACGTACTGAAAGACCCAAGTCTTCCCGCACTTATACGGAAACTCACAAAGACCGGCAAGCCCGTTATTTTTGAGGAGGAACTTGCTTTCACCGAGAAATTCGCGGAGATGGCGTGTGACCTGAGACTTATAATTCCGCACTTGGGTATGCTGGGAGGCAATCCATTGGATTTTCTGGCACGCTTTAAAGCCAACCCTTCCGTTTACTTTGATACGGCCCTTGCGTCGAAGGATACTATCTTAAAATTCGTAGAAACTATAGGACCGGAAAGGGTTCTTTTCGGATCCGACGTTCCCTTCGGGAACATGCAAAATGAACTCGGCAAAATCCTTAATCTCCCGATCTCTTTTAGGGATAAAGAACTGATGCTTTCGAAAAATCTGATCCGCCTCACCGCTTGGCGTACCACGAGGTGAGACGTAAACCTCCACTAATGACAGAGAAAGATGCGGCGTTAGATCGTCCTGATTTATTTTACCACGTAGCTTAATCGTTTGATTGATAGCCAGCATCAATTTTTCTCTGTCCTTGGTATCTGTCGAAATTGATCGAAACTCTCGCTGATAAGTTGCAGTTGATTTTCACTCCAGACGAAGACGGTAGTTTTCCAGTTTAACTGGAGAACTACCGTTCGAACTTGACCGTGATGCTTGTTCCTTTAATCTCTGCGGGTCTAATTCCCCGCCCCTTGGGGTACTTCCTAATAGTCAGTCGTAAACACGGGACCCCGCAGTTTGCGGCGGGGAGGTCCTAAGGCTTCGGTGTAACCTGACCTTACAGTACAGTACCGCGCAAACGGTGGTATCTAATCCAAGCGGCCGGCTTCTATTTCAAAGTACTGTGGCGGTATCTGACCCAAACCTTGGCCGCTACCACAACTCCCACGGCCAGCACAAGCTGTACGCCGTAATCAAGGATGCGGCTGGGATGTCCAAATTTGTGCACCATCCATGGATCGCTCATGATCATCTCCCCTGCGACCCTTCCGAGGATGGCTGCTCCGATCAAGACGATTACAGGAAAACGATCCATGAGTTTGGTAATGATGTTGCTTGCAAAGACCACTATGGGGATGCTGGTAGCAAGGCCGATCACAAGAAGGGCCAAATCGCCTCTTGCTGCTCCCGCGACCCCTAGGACATTGTCGAGGCTCATTACAAGGTCGGCCATGAGTATGGTGATGATGGCCTGCCTGAGTCCGCTGACCTCCTTCGCGTTCTCTTCTTCCTCTTCAGGTAGGATAAGCTTGAAAGCGATCCAGAGGATGAGCAAACCTCCCGCGAGCTTCACAAAAGATATCTCGAGGAGCTTCGCGGCTACAAAAGTCAGAATGACTCTGAGTATTACCGCTCCTGCTGTACCGAGCATGATGCCCCACTGCCTTTGCTTGTGAGGGAGGGAGCGAACCGCCATAGCGATCACCACGGCGTTATCTCCCGAGAGGATGATGTTTATGAAGATGATTTCAAGAAGCCCTTGGAAAAATGTTGCATTGCCCATATTGCTTAAAAAGTCCATGACTGCCTCCGGTGTGGTTCACAAAGAATTACGAATGAGCTATAATACATTTATGCAAGTCCTTTGTCAACCGAAGACGGCTTCCTTTCTCTCCCTCCCATCGGGATACAAAAAATGACTGTGACCGCATCGGCGGTTTATGATATTCTCTTCAAGTAATAATATATGGAATCAGTCTTGTTGAGCGCAAAACGACCATCGGTTTACGAGGCCTAAAAGCGGTAACCGGAAAGTAATTATCTCTTAATGACGAAGAAGCCCAATCCTAAAATTGTTATAGCCGCTGTGATTGAGAAAGACGGCCGCATACTTATTGCAAAGAGAAATAGAGGAAAACAGCATCCCGGTAAATGGGAGTTTCCAGGTGGCACGCTTGAAGAGGGAGAAACCAACGAGGAGTGCCTGAAACGTGAACTTGAAGAGGAACTCGGTACGATAGCAGAGGTCGGTGATTTTATTTGCTCAAGCGAGTATAGGTACACATCCGATTATACAATCAAGCTCCTGGCCTACCGGGCGTATGTGCTTAATGATTCATTCAGCCTAAACGCTCACGAAGAGGTGCGATGGGTTAGACCCCCTGACCTTGCCGGTTACGACTTCCCTGAAGCGGATAAATCTATTATAGAAGAACTTGTAAGAAGGGGCGACCAGTAGCTCCCAGCAAAATCACAGGCTACAGAATTCTTCCCCATCGTCAGATACTTGGAAAGCTGGTACTGGTACTGATTTTGCGGGAGACGGTTAGAATCCAGGAAACAGCATTGATAAAAAAGTTCATTTTTTACTTGACATAAATAATTGTTGTTTTTTATATTAAACATATGTTTGATATAGAGGACAAATAATAATGGTCCTTATAGTCCCCAAAACCTTCAAACAAGTACCTGCCATAGACAAGTGCTTCACTATTCTTAATCTCCTTGTCCAGTCGAAAGAATCTTTGGGTATAAGCGATATATCCTCAAAGCTTGGTCTTAATAA